>CAZTFZ010000092.1:0-6920 GCA_964613105.1 uncultured Porphyrobacter sp.
GAACGCGATGATGTGATCATCGTCGCCAGCGTCTCGTGCCTCTATGGCATCGGTTCTGTCGAGACCTATTCGGCGATGATCTTCGACATCAAAAAGGACACAAGCGTCGATCAGCGCGAGCTCATCCGCAAGCTTGTCGCGCTGCAATATAAGCGCAATGACCATGCCTTTGTGCGCGGCACATTCAGGGTGCGGGGCGACAATCTGGAGCTTTTCCCCTCGCATTATGAGGATATGGCTTGGCGGATCAGCTTCTTCGGCGATGAGATTGAAGAGATCAGCGAGTTTGACCCTCTGACGGGCGAGAAAGGCGCTTCGCTGGAAAGCGTAAGGGTCTATGCCAATTCGCATTATGTGACGCCCGGCCCGACGATGAAACAGGCTGCGGATGCGATCAAATTTGAACTTCAAGAACGCCTCAAAGAACTGCATGAAGAAGGCCATTTGCTCGAGGCACAGCGGCTCGAACAGCGCACCAATTTCGACCTTGAAATGATTGCGGCGACCGGAAGCTGCGCTGGGATTGAGAATTATTCCCGCTTTTTGACAGGCCGCTTGCCGGGCGAGCCGCCACCGACCTTGTTTGAATATATGCCAGAAAACGCGCTGCTGTTTGTGGATGAGAGCCACCAGACCGTGCCGCAAATTGGAGCCATGGCAAAGGGCGATCACCGCCGCAAAATGACTTTGGCAGAACACGGCTTTCGCCTGCCCAGCTGTATCGACAACCGCCCCTTGCGTTTCAACGAATGGGACGCAATGCGCCCGCAAACGGTCGCAGTATCCGCAACGCCGGGAAGCTGGGAGATGGAGCAAACGGGCGGCGTCTTTGCAGAGCAAATCATCCGCCCCACTGGCCTGATTGATCCGCCGGTCGAAATCCGGCCCGTCGAAGACCAAGTGCAAGATTGCATCCAAGAATGCCTTGCGGTGGCCAAAAATGGCTATCGCACGCTGGTCACCACGCTAACCAAGCGCATGGCCGAGGACCTTACCGAATTCATGCATGAGGCAGGCGTTCGTGTGCGCTATATGCATAGCGATGTTGAAACGCTGGAACGGATTGAGCTGATCCGTGATTTGCGGCTTGGGGTCTATGATGTCTTGGTCGGGATCAACCTATTGCGCGAGGGGCTGGATATTCCCGAATGCGGCCTCGTGTGCATTTTGGACGCCGACAAAGAAGGGTTTTTGCGCAGCGAAACCTCGCTCGTTCAGACCATCGGGCGCGCGGCGCGCAATGTCGAAGGCCGGGTTATTCTCTATGCCGACAGGATCACCGGCAGCATGGAACGCGCCATGGCGGAAACCGACCGTAGGCGCGAAAAGCAAAACGCCTTCAACAAAGAGCACGGCATCACTCCGCAGACAATCAAACGCGGCATTGCCGATATTGTCGCCCACACTGCCAGCCAAGATGGGGTCACGGTTGATACTGGAGATGAGGATGTAAACAATCTGGTCGGGCACAATCTGCGCGGCTATATTGAGGACCTTGAGAAGCGAATGCGCACCGCAGCTGCCGATCTTGAATTTGAGGAAGCTGGGCGTTTGCGCGATGAAATTCGCAGACTTGAAAATGACGAACTGGGGCTTCCCGACGATCAAAAACAAGCGCCGCGTGTGGGCCGCTCAGATGCGGGAAAGCCGGGGACGCGCAAAACCCGCTATGGCAAGAAGCGAACGAAATTTATGGGCGGAAAACCATGAGAAATTTGGCTAGCCTTGGATTGATTGCGATGCTGGCAGCCTGCAATCCGCCTGCCACAGATGATGCTTCTATGCGCTCTGACAAGGTTCAGCAGCAAGGTCCATCCGCGCCTATTGATACGCCCGACACCACAAGCGCAATCTGGGCGGAAAGCGCCGTGCAAGAGGGGCGGATTATCTTCGGTGTTCCGGGCGACAAGGCACTGTTCTCGCTTACGTGCGTTGAAAGCGAAGACGAAGCCAATATGATCCAATACACCCGCCTCACCAAGGCCGATGCCAAAGCTAAGGGCACATTGGCCTTGATCGGAAACAGCCATGTCGCAAGATTGCCGATTGATGCCCAAAAGACCGAAGCTGCCGCTGGGCCGCAAAGCTGGCTTTGGCGCGGCGCATTGCCCGCCTCGAGCCCATCGTTCGAGGCTTTGACGGGCCCCAAATTTGTAGAAGCGACCGTGCCGGGTGCTGGCTCGCTTATCCTAGGACCGAGCCCTTTACCCGGCGCTCTGATCGCGCGCTGTCGCGGTATTATGGCGCCTGCTGATCCTGGGCAAGCTCAGCCAGAAGGTCCGGCGTAAGCACCTGTGGCAGTGTTTCCGGAGTATCGCTGCCAGCGGGATAATAGAGATAGAGCGGAACGCCAGCAGCGCCTTGCGCGGTTAGAAACCGTGTGATTGCCTCATCGCGGCGGGTCCAATCGCCGCGCATAGTGACGACACCTGCCTTTTCAAAAGCTGCGCGGGTCTGTTCTTGTTCGATCGCGACCCTCTCATTGACCTTGCAAGTGAGGCACCAATCGGCGGTGAACCACAAGAACACTGGCTTGCCTTGCGCACGCGCATTTTCAAGCGCCTCCTCGCTAAAGGGCGCAGGGTCATGGATCGAGGCGCTGCTCGCCGTGACTGCGCTGGAATAGCTTGCGGGCAAAGCAAAGGCTGCAAAAACCAGAAACGGAGCGGCAATCAAACCAAAGGCAGGCCAAGCCATCTTGCCCTTTTGCTGCAAGCGTCCAACCACAAACAAAGCGATAACAATGCCCGCTGTCAGAAGCAGAGCGATCAGCGCAAAACCCTGCCCGCCAAGCCGCGCGATAAGCCAGATAAGCGCCAATGTCGTGAGCCCCATGGGCAGCGCCATCCAGCGCCTAAAACGCTCCATCCATGCGCCCGGCTTGGGCAAAAGGTTGCGCAACGCTGGAACAAAGCCAAGCACCAAGAAGGGTAAGGCCAGCCCAAACCCAAGCGCTGCAAACAGCCCCAAGGCTATGGGAATAGGCAGTAGCAGAGCAGCCCCCATCGCCGCCGCCATAAAGGGCCCAGTGCAAGGGGTCGCTGCGATCGCTGCGAGCAATCCTGTCCCAAAGCTGCTGCTCCATCCACCAGACGATTGGCCGCCGCCGCCTCGGGTCATGGAAAAGCTTGGCAATTCAAAGACGCCCGCAAAATTGGCTGTGATCACAGCAGCAAGCACAAACAAGGCGACCACAACGCTTGGCGATTGCAATTGGAACGCCCAGCCCACTTGCTCGCCAGCTGCGCGCAATGCGAGCAACAATCCGCCCAAGGCAACGCAGGCCAATACCACCCCTGCGGTGTAGGCGATGGCATCGCGCCGCGCCGCGCCCTCATCACCGCCTGCCTTTGCCAAGCTCAGCGCTTTGAGGCTGAGGATTGGAAAGACGCATGGCATGATGTTGAGCAGCAATCCGCCCAAGAGCGCTCCCAAAAGAGCAAGCCACGCAGACGGAAGTTCGCGCATGGAACCTTGCATTGGCTCTCCGCTCAGCGCGACTTGGCCTTGGCTTGCTGTAAAGCGCACCCCTTGCGATGCACCACTCTCACCATCCTCCCCTCCAAAGCTCACAATCCCGCTTACACCCTCTGGCGGTATCGCAGCGCCTAAGGGAATGGAGACAAACAGCGTATTTCCGTCGCGCGAGAAACTCTGCTCAGCCGCATAGGAAACAAGATCAATCGTCTCGATAAAGACATGCGGATCGGCGAGATCCAGCGCGGATGGCAAAGGGATCGCGAGGTTGAGAGCGTCAGAGGTCAGCTCATAGGTCGCGGCGCTGTCTAGCAGAGGCGCAATATTAGCCCGCCACCCGTCAAAGCGCGCATCATCGCCAGCGCTGGCAGGATCAAGGGTCAATTGCGCATCTTGAGGCACGCAAATCTCATCAGTGCAGGCGAGATAATTGGCGAAGAGAGAAGGCGCAGCTATCGTGGCAAGATCGGCTGCAACATCAGCATTTGCGGGAATATTGACCGGCACAAGGACCGTGTAATCGCCCTCATAAACATGGTTCATAAGGTCTGCGATTACCAAGCGCTTTGGCACGGGATAAAGCGCTTCGCCGACCGACCAACCATCTGGCAATTGCCAATCGAGCGCCATCCCAAGGCCAGCATCGCCAGGGTTTGACCAATAGCCATGCCATTCAAGCGTGTCCGGCGTAAAATGCAGCGCCAAGAGCCATTCTTCGCCCGCAACCGGCGGACCATCGGCCACCAGCTCAAGGCCAATGTGCTCATTGCCAAAAAAGACCTCTGGTTCAGGATCGCCTGCTGCACCGTCTTGCGCTGCCAGTGGGTTTGCAAGACCAAGCAGCGCAAGGCTGCAAACAAGCATCAATCTCGCCCATATAGGCTGAAACGAGAACCGCTCAAAAATGGCGGGCAATTTGCTTGCTTCAATCACGCCTCTGGCTCTAGAAGAGCCGAGCAATAAGCGCAAACTTTGACGCAAAAGGACGAATGTGAACGACAAGCGCGATCTCCTAATTCTTGGCGGAGGGTTGGTCGGAATGACCTTGGCCCTCGCCGCTGCCCGCAAGGGCCTGTCCAGCCATGTCATCGACCGGGCAGATCCGGCTGAATTGACCGCCGAGGGTTTTGATGGACGCGCCACCGCCATCTCTACCGCCAGCTGGAACCTTTTTAACAATATTGGCCTTGCGAAGACTTTGGAGCCACATGGCAGCCCCATCGCCAGCATCGCGGTGACCGATCAGATGAAACCGGGCCGGATTGATTTTGAGCCCGAGCCGCATGAAGGCTCGCTTGGAAGGATGTTCGCCAATCGCACGCTTAGGGTTACTCTGTTCGAAGCAGCTCGCGATGAAAAGCTGATCAATTGGCATTCTAGCGCCGAGATCGTGGCGCGCGAACGCAGCGAATTTGGCGCAAGCGCAACTCTGGCTGATGGCCGCAAACTATCGGGCGCTTTGATGGTGGCCGCAGAAGGGCGCGGCTCGCCAACCCGCGATCAGGCCGGGATACAATTGGCTAAATGGCAATATTCGCACCGCGCAATCATCGCTGGGCTTACCCATGAAAAATCGCACGATAATGTCGCATGGGAAGTGTTCTATCCCGATGGGCCATTTGCGCTTTTGCCGCTGCTAGACGACGATAAAGGTCAGCATCGCAGCGCTCTGGTTTGGACCGTTGACGAGGCCGATGCAGCCGGGATGCTCAAACTGGGTGACCGCGCTTTTATCGCCGAGGTCGAACAGGCCATGGCCGGGATGTTCGGCAAGATCACTCAGCTTGGTGCGCGATCCTCTTATCCATTGGGCTTCCATCACACAGCAAAGATCACGGACAATCGTCTCGCACTGATTGGCGATGCCGCGCATGGGATTCACCCCATTGCGGGCCAAGGCCTCAACCTAGGCCTGCGCGATGTTGGAACCTTGGTGCAGATACTCGATGAAGGCGCAAAGCTCGGGCTGGATTTGGGCGATGCGCAATTGCTCGCCCGTTATGAGCGCTGGCGCGGGCTCGATAGCTTTATGGTCGCTTTGGCCACGGACGGATTGACGCGGTTGTTCGGCGTGCCGAGCGGACCTGCCTCTGCCATTAGGCGGGCGGGTATGACCGCAGTGCAACGCACGCCCATGCTGAAACGCTGGTTTATGGATGAGGCACGCGGCGTAACAGGTGATATGCCAGAATTGCTGCAAGCTTAGATTGGTTCTGGCCTAAATTGCTACAGGCCTAAATTGCTTGAGGCCTAGTCAATCGCAATCACAGACTTCTGCCGGAGCTATTGGCTTTCTACCGGACTGGGCTGCTCAATCGCTTCGCCATCACCATCGCGCAAGCGACGCGGCTCCAAAACTGCCGAAGTTTCTAGCAGGTCGAGCGCTTGCTGCGCTGATGCCAAACGCTCTGCGCTAGCAATCCAGTCTGCCGCATTGTCAGCGCCGGGCAAATTGCGCACTTCGTCAATTGCCGCCGAAATCCGCCCGCTTTCCAGAAACAGTCGCGCTCGCTCTAGCCGCCTTTCGGGCTGCGGCGACGGCGTGCTTTCACGCCGGATCACGAAGAGCTGTGACATCTCGCTTTGAAAGCGCTCCCATGAAAATTCTTGATCTGCCTCGGCCAAGACCGGCGCCAGCCCGTTCAATTGCGCAACCAGTTCGTCCATGGTCACAGGGTCGCGGCTAAATTCGACAATGGTCCGCACCGCATTGGGCAAGGCATCGCCAAAACGCAGCCGCAATTGATCGGCGAGAAAGCCCAGCTCTGCCCCGCGTTCGAGCGAGCGGCGCGTGGCAAAGGCAATCAGCAGGCCTTCTGCGCGCGCGGCATTGCCAGCGGCAGCTTGCGATTGCAGGTCAAGCCGCGCCAGCCTTTGCTCAGCAGCAGCCAAGCGTTGATCAAGGCCGCCTTGCTGTTCCTCAACCCGCTCGACCACTTCCTCAGCGGCTTCTTGCGCAGCTTCTTGAGCGACTTCTTGCGTTGCTTCTTCGTCGGCAGCATTTTCGTTCGGCAGGGTCGCGCCAGTTTCGTCATCCTCCACCGCGTCGACACTGACATCGGTTAAGGATGGAGCGGCAGCCTCACCAAAATTTTTGTCATAATAGTAATAGCCGCCGCCAGCCAATGCAGCGCCCATGACAAAGGACGCGCCAACAGCGGCAAATACCGGCTTTAGCGAGGGACTTTTAGAGGATGAGTATTGGTTCATTTAAAAATGGTCTCAATCATGCGCTGGGCTGGCATCTGCAACATACCGCGTCAGAGGGGGCAGGACGAGTAATCTATGCTCGCTTATGCCCTCTCTTCGCACAACGCAGCCGCTAAGGAAAGCAGGGCTGTATCATTCGGAGCGTCTGAAATGTGGAGATTTTTCCAGCCCTGCCCCGCAGCATCCGCAATGCGCGGCCCCAATGCAATCAAGGAAATTGCGTCACGTGGCGC
>CAZTFZ010000093.1:0-6901 GCA_964613105.1 uncultured Porphyrobacter sp.
GCGCCAAATCATGCGCAACAATCGCCGCATAGGCATGTCCAAGATGCAAAGAGCCATTGGGACTGGGCGCAAAACGGGTCACAATCATAATGTTTGCACCATGACACAGAGCGCCCTAGCTTGCGAGCCGGACCGACAAGACGTGGAAAACTGGGCCGCTAAGGGTTTGCCTCTTGCGTGAGGCGCGGCAGTTATAGGCCCATCCGGGAGGGACGCGAGACGTGTTAGACCTTGATGCTTAAGGCGGATTTGATTGAACAGACCGCTCGCTTTCGCAGCGCAAGCGAGGATCCGACGAGCCATTTGTCGGCCTGCCCTTCGCTCGTGCTCAATGCTGATTACACGCCGCTTTGCTATTACCCGCTCAGCCTGTGGCCTTGGCAAACCGCGATTAAAGCGATTTTTCTCGACCGAGTGGATGTGATCGAAAGCTATGATCGGCACGTTCATTCGCCGTCGATTGATATGAAAATTCCCAGCGTTATCGCACTCAAGCAATATGTGAAGCCGAGCGAATTTCCCGCTTTCACGCGCTTCAATGTGTTCTTGCGCGATCGCTTTTCTTGCCAATATTGCGGCAGCGGCGGCAATCTGACCTTCGATCATGTTGTGCCGCGCCGGCTTGGCGGAAAGACCTCTTGGGAGAATATCGCAGCGGCCTGTGGGCCTTGCAATATGAAGAAGGGCGGACGCACCCCCGACCAAGCGCATATGAACCTAACCGCTCAGCCAATCCGGCCCACCCATTGGCAATTGCAAGAGCAAGGGAAGAAATTCCCGCCCAACTATCTGCATGAGACTTGGCGCGATTGGCTCTATTGGGACATTGAATTGGAAGCCTAAGCTGCGTTAGTGAAGGTCGCAAAGCAGCCTCTTGCCCAATCAACTATCCGTCGATCACGCGTTGCTCGGGGTGGTGCTTATCGAGATGCTTGCGGATGATGCGCAAATTGCGGCTGTTTGAACGGAAGAATAGGTCGAAAGCATCGCCTGCGACTGGCACAGAACCAATGGCCGTATCAAAAGCCACATTGCCCGCCATCCGCGCTAACTTCCATTTGGGCAGGCCAAGGTTCTTGCCCTCCCACACAATGTAAGCGCCCATGGCCGCAGTGATAATATCGCCCAAGACTGGCACCAGACCGATGATGGAATCGAGACCAATCGGAATATTCACGCCCGGAATGCGAAAACTGCGCTCCAACACCAATTCAAGCGCTTCGACCCTGCGCCGAATAGAGGCTGGATCATTGCCGGTCGGAATTTCCATCCCTAAAGGTCTCAAATTGTCATTCTCGTTCATAAAAACACCCTTCTACCTGTCTATATGGGTGCTCTGGTCAGTGGGAACAAGGGATGGACGTTCCATGGGTTCTCGCTAAAGGCGTCAACATCAGCGCGGACCATGGACCAACGAATGGGCGCGCCGATGGGAATGAAAGGGTTTGTCGCGGTCAAAGCGGTCTCGGCTTCTTCCAAATAAGAAGCGGCCTCTGCCGGATCAGAGGTTTCGACCGCCAGTTGAACCAGAAAATCGACATCTTGCGAACACTGCCGTTCTGACAGATCACAGTGGAATTGATTGAGGAACCAGCGGCTCCCCCCAAAACGCGCAATCCGGTCGCGCAGGCGCAAATCAGCCTGCTCTGGCTCGCGAGCGCGGGTCAGGTTCACGCCAATGGTGCTGTATTGGTTTCTGAGACCAGCAAACAAAATGTCCGATCCCGGCCCCTCTGGCAGATAGACGGATAGCGGCAAACTGGTCCCGTTCTCACCCCTATTCTCACTGGCGCGAGCCTCCGACGGATTGGCCGTAAGCCAGCGAGACACGCGGGCGGACGCCGCAGCGCGCCGTTCTTCCAATTCCAAATCGTCCCACCGCTCTGTCACAAGCCCGCGATCACCCGGAAGTCCAGGGGCTACGAGGCGCGTGGTCGGTATCCAACCGGCAATGTTAAAGGGCTGGATTAACGCCTCTCGGTCTAGCGCCAGCGCCAATGCCTCGCGGTTTTCAGTCTGGCCCAAAAAGCCCGTTGGGCGAACAATATCGAGGCCGAACAGGCCCATCGCAGAATCCAGCCGAACCGTGCCGCGCGTCAAGGCCCCCGTATCGGCCAAGGGCAAGTCAGCGACCGTTCCCCCCAGCACCAACTCGAAGGAGCCATTGTTAAAGCCGTCCACCGCTTGCTCAGCATCTTGAGCGACCAGCCGCACTTGCAAGACTTCGTCCGCCCAATCAGCTTGCTGAGGTAGGCCGCGCACTTCTGGCGGCAAAGCGTCAAGGACAGCTGCGTCCTCCTCGCGCGTAAAGCGCATTGGGCCGGTAGATGTTTGGGCAAGCTGCAAGCCCATTTCAGGTTGAGCTAGCAATCGCAAAAAACCCGGCATTGGGCTTTTCAGCCGAATTTCAATGACACGCCCAGTCATAGCGCGAATATCGCGAACCTTAGCGAGGTCGAGACCCATGCTGGTGCCCTCAAGCGCAGCGATATTGGCTTCGAGCGCTTGGTGCACAGACTGAGCAGTAAGCCGAGAGCCATCCCTCAAGTCAAACTCGCGCACTCGAAAAATATAGCTAACGCCGTCGTCAGTTACGATCCACCTTTCGGCGATTGCTGGAACGATTTCGCCGCCGACAGCCATCGATACAAGCCCTTGGCGGGTCGAGGCGCGGATATGTTGGGCGGTTTGAGATAGGCGCAGGCCGTTTTCAAAGGGGTCTTCGCTATCGCCGATAAAGACCACGTCAATAACGCCATCATTTTGTCGCTCAACGCAGGCCGCGAGCAGGAATGGTACAAGAATGAGGAAAAGCCAACGCATGATAGACACTGCCCTAGCAGCCTATCGTGCGAGCGTCAGCCTTCTGTGTCTTTTTGATTGTTGGCTTTCGCCGGGCGCAGCGCCGATCTAAATCTTGCGATAGCCTTGGTTCCAGCCACCCTGACCGGGAGCTGCAACGGTCGATTTGGTATAGTTTGGAGCTGGATTTGAATCGCCGCCAATTTGGGCGCGAGCCAATTTGGGATCAATTTCTTGTTCGAAGGCAATGCCAAAACGCTCGCCTTGGACCCAAGCAACTGAACCAACCACTTCGCCAACGTTGCGAACATTGACCGTAACGCGCGCGCCGCGCTCCATGTCAAACTGGCCTTCAGCCATCATCCCACCAGCCGATAGATTACGAACCTTCACACGCACTGGCTCAGTCCGACCGGCTACGGTCAGCTCTGCCAGCATAAACAGGCTATCTCGGTTGATGTTGCGAGTATCGACACCTGACATGTCTTATCTTTCTGTATCTATTGCCATTATTTGGCCATTGTCTTGCTAGCGCCAACCCCAGATAGAAGACCTTTTTAGGGTTAAGCCCTTCGATCCAATGCCTGCACTGACTATGCCATAGCCGCGAAAGCCTAAACAAAGGGTAAGCATCACAAAAATTGTTGTATTAAGGGCGCTTAGTCGTCGCGCGAAACCTTTTCCTTGCGCTCATGCGCTTCTTGAGCCTCGACCGTCATGGTCGCTATTGGACGGGCAATCAGGCGCTTCAGGCCGATCGGATCGCCGGTCTTCTCGCAAAATCCATATTCGCCGCCGTCAATGCTCCGCAAAGCAGCATCAATCTTAGAGATCAATTTGCGTTGACGGTCGCGGGTTCTGAGCTCAATTCCCCAATCGGTCTCGCTAGAGGCGCGATCATTGAGGTCAGCTTCGCGAATTGGCCCTTCTTGCAAGGATTGCAGCGTTGTTTCCGACGCATCATGGATCGAACGCTTCCAATCGAGCAGCAGCACACGAAAATACTCAAGCTGCTTTTCGCCCATATAGGGCTCATCATCGCTGGGCCGGTAATCCGGGCCTAGCTTTGCCTTGGCATTCGCCAAATTCTCTTCGTCAGATTTCATCCCGGTGGCCATTCGCGCCTTCTATTCAAGCTCTACACACAACCGGATTGCGCACTATACCTCGCGCAATCTGACCCCAAGCATGGAAGCCGGTTCGCGCGGCCTATAGGCGCGGGATTGGATAGAGACAAGCGGCAATCCGATGCTGCCTTTTGCCCAATTCGGGTAAAAAATTGGCGAAGAAAAACAGCGGCCATCGCAATCATTAGCATCGGCGTTAACCATTTGTTGACCATGTTCCGCAACTCATAGCTCAACCCGACAAGGAAAGTCGGTTAAAGGAATGGGGACTAAAAATGGAATTCAATCAGATTGACGGCCAAGGTGGTCAAATTGTTCAAGGACCAGAAGCCGACGCTTTGATTGCGGAATGTCTTGCCGCTTATTCTAGCGGGAATGTCGCATCGCTCTATGATCTGGGCGTTGCCTTTTCGACCGGTAGCCACGGCACGAGCTGTGATCTGATAGAGGCCCATAAATGGTTCAACATCGCTGCATCAAAAGGTCATGAAGAAGCCGCTTGGTGCCGCGCTGATGTTTCTGAAGAAATGACTGCTCGCGAAATCGCAGAAGCCCAAAGACGCGCTCGCGAATGGCTTGCTGCTGGAAAACGCCGCGCTGCCTAATCGCAAGGTAGGCTGCACAATATCGGCAGCTTGCTTTAGCTCCCCTTTTTGAAGGGGGTCCGCTCGGCCAGAAATTCGCGGTTTTGGGCAATACCTTGGCGTTCGCGCTCAAGAAAATCGGCAATCGCCTCGGCAAAACCGGGGTCGGCGATCCAATGAGCCGAGAGCGTTTCGACAGGCTCATATCCGCGCGCTAGCTTATGCCCGCCTTGCGCGCCGGCCTCGACCCGCTCAAGCCCCAAGGCAATCGCAGTGTCGATCGCTTGGTAATAACACAGCTCAAAATGCAAAAAGCGGATGTCGCGCGAGCATCCCCAATAGCGGCCATAGAGCGCTTTATCGCCGATGAAATTGAGAGCGCCAGCGACCGGCTCTTCGTCGATAAAAGCGAGGATCAAAAGCAGGCTGTCCGCCATTTTCTGCTGCATAAGATCGAACGCTGCGCGGGTTAGATAGGGCATGCCCCATTTGCGCGCTCCGGTGTCTTGGTAGAAAATCCAAAACGCGTCCCAATGCTCTGGCTTGATCTCTCCGCCGCGCAATTGGCGGATAGTGGCAGCACTTTGAGCAGCCTTACGTTCTTTGCGCAGATCCTTGCGTTTGCGCGAGGAAAGAGTGGCCAGAAAATCATCAAAGCTGGCAAAATCGTGATTGTGCCAATGAAACTGGATATCGCGGCGCTCCATCCATCCTGCTTTTGCAAAGAATTCGGCCTCGCTTGGCTCAATAAAGGTCGCATGGGCGGAGGAGAATTGATTTTGCGCGCATAACTGCTCGGCAGCGCGCAAAAGCGGCGTCGCCAGTGAAGGATCAGACAGCAAGAGCCTTGGGCCAGTCGCAGGCGTGAAAGGCGCAGCGATTTGCAGCTTGGGATAATATGCGCCGCCAGCCCGCTCATAAGCATCGGCCCAGCTTTGGTCGAAGATATATTCGCCTTGGCTGTGCCCCTTCAGATAAGAAGGCAATGCGGCCAGCAAACGGTCTTGCCTGTCAGTAATAACAAGCGGTGCTGGCTGCCATCCTGTGCCCTCGCCCACGCTGCCCGATTCTTCCAAGGCGGTGAGAAAAGCATGGCTGACGAAAGGATTGCCGCCGCCTGCAAGAGCATCCCACCCGCCCGCATCAAAAGCGCCAACGCTGCCGCCGACCTTGGCAATAAATTCGCTTTCCTCAGCCTCGCTCATGCTAGGCCATCACCTTCGCTGATAAGTCCGTCCACATGCGCCAGAGCGCGGGCGCGCAATTCGGGCGAGCGAACCGTCCAACTGAGCAATGGCTTTCCCGCCGCGCGCCAGGCGGCAGCCTTTTCATCAGGCAAATCGCGAATATCGAGCGCCAAAAAATCGGGCCGAGCCTGCTCCAAAACACCCTTAGCGCGCCATGCACCAAGGAAGCCCAAATCAAGGCTATCGGTTCCAACCAAACCGCGAACTGTGCCGGGATCGTTCTCGGCGAACCATGCGCTGACCTGCGGGTCAAAGCTCATGATCGCATGCGCGCCGCTGTAGCCGTTATCACCCAAGCCATTGAGGGCATCGCTCACCAATTCGCAGCTTTTGGCGACATCATAATCGGGCTTGGATTTGATCTCGATCAGCAAAGGAACGCGGCCTGCGATGGCTGCAAGAAATGCCGATAGATCGAGCGGCCTATCTCCTGTTTGGCCAAGCCTTAACGCGCCAAGCTCAGCTGCGGTAAAATCCTCGATCAGGCCTTCGGCATCGGTTAAGCGCGACAGCTCCCAATCGTGAAATACGATTGGCCGATTGTCACGGCTGCGCTGGATGTCGCATTCGATTGCCATGCCAGCCGCAATCGCGGCCTCGGCTGCACTGGCAGAGTTCTCTATGCAATGCTCGCCATCATGCAGCCCGCGATGGGCAAATTCCCATTGGCTAAGCCAGGCCAAGTCCTTTGCACTTTGCGCCTTAGGCATTGGCTATCGCGACAATCGCATCCACTTCGACAGCTGCGCCCAAAGGCAATACTGGCACGCCAACCGCGCTGCGCGCATGTTGGCCAATTTCGCCGAAGATATCGAACATCAAGTCAGAAGCTCCATTGGCCACTTTGGGCTGATCGGTGAAATCATCGGCAGAGCTAACGAATGCGCCAAGCTTGATGATTTTCTCCACCCGATCAAGCGCGACCCCTGCCGATTGGATCTGCGCAAGGATCATCAGCCCGCATGCCCTTGCCGCCGCGATACCGCGTTCCAGCGCGACATCATCGCCAAGCCGCCCGGTTACCAAATGCCCATCCACAAAGGGCAATTGGCCCGAGATATAGGCGACGCCCCGATGCATCACCAACGGCGTATAGCTCGCCACGGGCGCAGCCGCTTCGGGCAGAACAATGCCGAGTTCG
>CAZTFZ010000094.1:0-3235 GCA_964613105.1 uncultured Porphyrobacter sp.
CTTAGCGGCGCTCAAACTTAGTCAAGCCAGCGCCAAGCTTATTGCCTTCAATCACGAGATTGTCGCCAGTCCAATCGGCCACAAAAATTGTCGAGCGCCTAAGGCCGGGAACAAGCCGCGCGTCATTGCCAGCGATTTGCAGCCCGTTAGAGCTGTGCTGTCCGCCTTCTGCACCCACGGCGATAAAGGCAGAGTAGTTTTCCTTGTTGCGACCTTGCACAAACCAATTGCCGCGCACTTCGCCTGTGCCGCCTGCTGGCAAGTCGATCATGTAATTGGTGGCGCTGCCTGCGCTGTCGTCAAAGCTGTTTGAGCTTGCAACATTGCGGGCGGCCCTCGATTTTAGGTAGTGTCCGCCGCGCCCTGCTTCAAATCGGCTTGCGGTCACAACGCTTTCGGCGATATCGCCAACATAGACCGAATGCGCGCAGCCGCCTGCGCCTTCGCATGTGCCAAGGCGTGAGAAGGTGGATTTATCAACCCGCAAACTCATGCCAGCGCCAGCGCCTGTTAAAATGCCCTGCTCGCTATCGCGGAACCAGCTTTGCGTGACGGTGAGATCGCCCGCCTCCAAGCGAATGCCGGACCCGTTCTTGTCGGGCACGCGGATATCAGAGAAGACGAGGCCTTCGACAAAAGCGCCCCCGCCTCGCAAAACAAGCGCTGCTTTGCCTTCGCATGCTTGCCCGCGCAAAATCGCTGTGCCGATGGAAATCGCTCGATACGCCACGCGCCCTGCGGTTTGCACCGCGCATTGGCGGTAAGTGCCCGGCGCAATCATCACCGTGCCCTCGCCTGCGCCAATCGCGCTCACCGCATCTTGCAAATTGGCAAAAGTTTGGCCCGTTTCAGCGACCGTGAAAGGCGCGACTGAACCGTCTTGAGCCTGTGCAGAGCCGATTTGGCCAGCGCCCAAGACGAGCGCTGTAGAAATTGCCGCAGCTGCCGTGAAAGAACGGAAACGCGAGCGAGCTTGAGTTGTGTGTGTCATGGCTTAAAGCTTTAACGGCATTGGATGAATTTGGCCATAATGACTCTCTGATCGGCCAATCCAAGCCAAACCGGATCGCAGCCTTAGCAAAAATCCTCTTGGCCCCTGCCCCTTCATTGCCCTAAAGTCCTTGCCGGGTCGCACAGCCAACAGATTCTGTGCAGGAGAAGCATGTTGCTTCTACATGGGAGGTTTTATGAAATTACGTATTGCACTTGCAACATCCGCCGTTCTGGCACTCGCCGCTTGCGGCAGCGCAGAAGACGCATCAACCGAAGCGGAAGCGGACACAGTTGAAATTCCTGCCAATGACGCTCTTGAAGCGGTTGAAGAAGAAGCCGTTGCAGATGAAGGCGCTGCTGCTGGTTCTTCCGAGGAAGGCGACGCGATGGCCGACGAAGGCGCAAGCGAAGCTGAAACAGCCGCTATTGAAGAAGATGGCGATGACGCAGCCGCTGCTGCTGCTGACGTTGCTGACGCAATGGAAGGCGAAGCCACCGATGCAGCTGGTTCTATGACCGACGCTGCTAAAGACGCTGCAAGCGGCCTTGCTGACCAAGCGATTGATGCCGGCAAAGAAGCAGCTGAAAATGCTGCTCGCGACGCACTCGGTCAATAAGACACTGTAAAGAGCGGGCATCGAAAACCGGAGCAAAGCAAAGTTGGATATTCCCAAGACGAATAGCCGTCTCAGAATTGCCGATCTGCGCTTTTTTGGCCCGCTCCTTACAGGAACGCTTAGCCTAACGCTCGCCGCGTGCGGGCCCTCGGACAATGATCCAGGGCCCGGCGCGGTGACCGTAGGCGAAGCGCGTGCGCTTGATGAAGCTGCAGAGATGCTCGATGAGCAGCGTACACCTGCTGAGGTATTAGGAGCAGAGGCGTTAAGCGATGATGGAGTTGAGGGTGTTGTCTCATCCGATACGGCCTCATCTGATCAGGCCCAACCTGATCCGACACCATCTGACACAGAAGAATAAACAACAAAACGAGGGGCCAAACGCATGAGCGCAACGGGAATGGATGCTGAGACTTTTGAGCAGTTTATCGAGCAACTTGACCGCTTTGTGCGCGAACGCCTGATCCCAGCAGAGCCTGAGGTCATCGCCAATGATGCTATTCCGGGCGACATTATTGGCGAAATGAAAGAAATGGGTCTGTTCGGCCTAACCGTTCCAGAAGAATTCGGCGGAGCTGGCCTTAACACGAGCCAATATGCGCGCACCGTGCATTGCATGGCCTATGCAGCGCCCGCTTATCGCTCGATCTTTTCGATCAATGTTGGCATGTTCAATTCAGCCATCAAAAACGGCGCTACCGACGCGCAAAAGGCTGAATGGTGGCCGCGCATCGCAAATGGGGAAATTGCCTGCTTTGGCCTGACAGAGCCGGGTTCAGGGTCTGACAGCGCCGCAATGGCAACGATGGCTCGTCCCGATCCAGACGGCAATGGATGGATATTAAACGGCACCAAACGCTATATCACCAATGCGCCCCACGCTGACGTTGCACTGATCATGGCCCGCACAGAGAAAGAGGCCCTGCCCAAAAACGCCCATGTCAGCGCTTTTATTGTGCCGATGGATACGCCGGGCATTTCAGCCGCCAGTCCTGACAAAAAGATGGGTCAATCCGGCTCACACATCTCTGATGTCATCATGGAGGATGTGCATGTGACAGGCGATGCTTTGCTTGGCGGAGAGACTGGCAAGGGCTTCCGCTTTGCCATGCAAAGCCTCGACAATGGGCGCATATCTGTTGGCGCGGCAGCCACCGCCTATGCGCAGCGAGCGCTCGACAGCGCCTTGCGCTATGCCAATGAACGCAAAGCCTTTGGCGAGCCGATTGCCAATTTCCAGCTGATCCAGCAAATGCTGGCCGAGAGCGAAACCGAGATTTACGCCGCCCAATGCATGATGGCCGATGTCACTGCGCGGGCTGACAAGGGCGAGAATATCTTGCGCAAAGCCGCTGCTTTTAAAGTCTTCGCCTCAGAAATGTGCGGGCGCGTGGTCGACCGCGTAGTGCAGGTCTATGGCGGCGCTGGCTATCTGGCGGAATATGACGCCGAACGCTTTTTCCGCGATGCGCGCATTTACCGGATTTATGAAGGCACGACGCAAATTCTCTATCTGCAGATCGCGAAGCATATGCTGCGCGAGTTTGAGGCGAGTTCTTAGTTTAGTTGCCCGTGCCACCCGCTCCCTCCACCCTTCCACCCGGAATATTTTCGGATACAATCCG
>CAZTFZ010000094.1:3335-6901 GCA_964613105.1 uncultured Porphyrobacter sp.
CTCCTCAATGACCTCTCGATCATCGAGGCATCCAGTTTCGTCGCCTCGCCCACTGCCGGGCTCTATTGCGCGCAATTGGGGGCAGAGGTGATCCGCGTCGATCATACAGCCGGCGGCCTTGATTATGACCGCTATTTGCTCACGCCAGAGGGGCGCTCTTTAAGCTGGGAAAACCTCAACCGAGCCAAGAAATCGGTCGCGCTTGATCTTACCACCGGCGAAGGGCGCGAATTGCTGGTCGAATTGGGCCGCGCAACCGGCCAGGTCATCACCAATTTCCCCGAAAAGAGCTTCCTTAGCCATGAGGCTTTGAGCAACGGCCGTGAGGATATGGTCTCTGTCAGGATCATGGGCTGGCATGATGGCCGGCAAGCGATGGATTTCACTGTCAATGCCGCAAGCGGTTATCCGCTGATGTGCGGGCCAGAAGATTGGGACCCAGCGAACGCTCCGCCGGTTAATCAAGTGCTGCCAGCTTGGGACTTTATCACGGGGGCCTATGCTGCCTTTGCGCTGATGGCCGCTTTGCGCCACCGCGATATGAGCGCAGAAGGCAGCGAATTGCGGATACCCTTGGGCGATGTGGCCATTGGCACGCTCGCCAATTCGGGCGCGATGGCTGAAATGCTCTATCGCGATAGTGATCGCGCGCGTTTGGGCAATGCCATTTGGGGAGCCTTTGGGCGCGATTTTAAAAGCCGCGATGGCCAGCGCTTTATGGTCGCCGCTCTTACCCAAAAACAATGGGGCGGCCTCGTCAAAGCCTTTGAAGTCGAGGCAGAAGTGGCCGCATTGGAAGCCAAACTGGGCGTCGATTTCTCTTCTGGCGATGACCCACGCTTTGTTCATCGGCATGATTTGTTCGGCTTGTTCCAAAAGGCTGCCGATGCTGCCGATTGGGCCGATTTGTCCGCTCGTATGAGCGCCGCTGGGACAACCTTTGAAAAGTATCGCACAGCCCATGAAGCAGCGACTGACCCGGTTCTAGTGGGCGAAAACCCCTTGTTCGGCCCATCGCCTGCCAACCCCAGCGGCTTTGAATATCCCGCCACTCGCAGCTTTGCCAATATCCCGCAAAAACCAGCAGGAGACCCTGCCCCTGCCCCTTATTTGGGGCAGCATAGCGAGGAGGTTTTGGCCGAGCGATTGGGCCTTTCATCGGGCGCAATTGGCAAGCTTGTCGATGCTGGCACAGTTGCTCTTTCAGATAAGGAAAAATCATGACCCAGTTGCGGCGCGTTGCCATCTGCTCACCCTTGCGAACGCCTGTAGGCAAATTCCTTGGCACGCTTGCTCCCATGGGCGCAGGCGAATTGGGCGCAGTAATCCTCAAGGCCTTGATCGGCCGCAGCGGGCTTAATCCGGAACGGGTTGATGATGTCATATTCTCGCAAGGCTATGGCAATGCAGAAGCGCCAGCGATCGGCCATTGGTCTTGGCTGGCCGCTGGCCTGCCTTTGGAAGTGCCCGGCTATCAGCTCGACCGGCGCTGCGGATCGGGCCTGCAGGCGGTCGTCAATGCTGCGATGATGGTGCAAACAGGCGCTGCGGATTGCGTGGTTGCAGGCGGTGTTGAGAGCATGTCCAATGTCGAGCATTACACCACCCAATTGCGCGGCGGGAAAAGAGCGGGCGATCTCACCTTGCACGACCGGCTCGCTCGCGGTCGTTTGATGAGCCAGCCGATAGAGCGCTTTGGCGTCATTACCGGCATGATCGAAACGGCTGAGAACCTCGCCAGCGATTACGACATCAGCCGCGAGGCATGCGATGTGTTTGCTGCGCGCAGTCACCAAAATGCGACCGCAGCTTGGAAAGACGGCAAGTTCGATACGCAGCTTGTGCCGGTAGAAGTACCACAGCGTAGAAAAGACCCGATCACTTTTGACCATGACGAGGGCTATCGCCCAGACGCCACTGTCGAAACGCTGGGCCAATTGCGCGCCATTGAAGGCAAGCAAAACCCCAATGCAGTGGTCACAGCAGGCAATGCGAGCCAGCAAAACGATGCCGCCGCCGCGTGTATTGTGGTGGCCGAGGACACAGTCGAAGAGCTGGGTCTGGAACCGCTCTTGTGGTTTAGCGGATGGGCCGCAGCAGGCTGTGATCCATCGCGCATGGGCATCGGTCCAGTGCCAGCGGTAGAGCGATTGTTTGCCCGCAGCGGCATGGGCTGGGATGACATTGATCTGATCGAATTGAACGAGGCGTTTGCTCCGCAGGCTTTGGCCGTGCTGAAAGGCTGGGGCTTTGCCGAGGACGATAGCCGCCGCAGCCTAGTGAATGTCAATGGCTCGGGCATATCCTTGGGTCACCCGATTGGCGCAACGGGCATTCGTATTCTGGCTGATATGGCGCATGAAATGCACCGGCGCGAGGCACGTTTTGGGCTTGAGACAATGTGCATTGGCGGCGGGCAAGGCATGGCCGCTATATTCGAACGGGCCAATTAGATGAGCGCATTTGACGCATGGATTGGGCGCGAGGAAAGTTCAGCAGATATGCTGGATGAAAGCCTCGCTAAGCGCTGGCTGTCGGCGTTTGATTTGGAAGCCGAGACAAGCAAGCCATTGCCCCAAGGCATTCATTTCGCGCTGTGCACACCGCAAGCGGCCACCAGCGCACTGGGCGAGGATGGTCATCCCGCGCGCGTCGATAGTCCAGACAGCTTCCTGCCGCCTGTGCCTTTGCCGCGCCGCATGTGGGCTTCGTCCAAGATTGCCTTTCATGCTCCGATAGCAGCTGGCGCAGCGATCAAGCGCATCTCGCGCGTCGCATCAATCAAAGAAAAGTCAGGTGCAAGCGGAACTTTGGTGTTTGTCGAAGTGGCCCATGCTACCCACGCCGATGACACTTTGGCACTCGAAGAGACACAGACCTTGGTCTATCGCGCCGCTGCACCGGCAGATAGCCCGCTTGCGCCGCCGTCTTTGGGGGATGGGGCATTCGATCCGAGCGAGTGGCCAAGCGAATGGGACGCGCACCGTGTCATCACACCAGATACGCGGCTGCTGTTTCGCTATTCCGCGCTAACCTACAACACCCACCGCATCCATTATGATGCACCCTATGCGCGCGATGTTGAGCGCTATCGCGGGCTGGTGGTTCACGGACCTCTCACCGCATCGTTATTGCTGCAATTGGCAGCGAGCGAATATGGCGACAATGCGCTGAAGAGTTTTGCGTTTCGAGGGGTTTCGCCTGCCATTGCCGATGAACCATTGCATTTGGTGATGCGCAAATCCGAGGATGGCTCGCTCGAATTGGGAGCCTTTGCCGATGATGGCCGCCAAGTGACCAAGGCAAATGCAACGCTGTGACTGTTAATCGAGCGGGTAAGGCTTGATCGGTTCCAGCACGCTGTAGCTTTCCTCAAGCGGCGCATCGCTCAAAGCCTCAAAGTCAATTTTCGGCGGCTCAATATGCGTGTCGGGCAATCGGTCGAGCAGATCGCGTACCAGCGTGAGCCGACCGTGCTTCTGATCGTTGAAATCGACCAAGGTCCACGGCGCATGGGTGCTGTGTGTTGCGGCAAGCATAGCCTCGCGCGCTTTGGTATAGGCATC
>CAZTFZ010000095.1:0-6881 GCA_964613105.1 uncultured Porphyrobacter sp.
ATGACAGCGAATAAGCCGCAAGACTTAGCGGCCATTTTTCGCCGCTTGATCGCAGCGCACGGCCCTATTTCGGTGGCTCGCTTTATGGGCGAGAGCAATGCGCATTATTACGCCAGCCGCGATCCTTTGGGTGAAAAGGGCGATTTCATTACCGCCCCTGACATCAGCCAGATGTTTGGCGAGCTTATCGGGCTGTGGCTGGCTGATCTGTGGGTGAGGGCTGACAAGCCGAGCGGCTCAGCATATGCAGAATTTGGGCCTGGACGCGCCACTTTGGCCAAGGATGCCTTGCGCGCAATGGCCGCCCATGGCCTCTCTCCGCCGGTGCATTTGATCGAGGGATCACCCGTCTTGCGCGATGTTCAGCGGGCCGCATTGGCGCAGACTACCACACAGGCCAGTTTCCACGACAGCGCTGCCAGCCTGCCAAGCGATGGTCCGCTGCTGATTGTCGGCAATGAGTTTCTCGACGCTTTGCCTGTTCGCCAATTGGTGAAAACGGGCGCCGGCTGGCGCGAGCGGATGGTGGCGCTTGAAGGCGAGGCATTTGTCTTTGCCGCTGGACCAAGCCCGATGGACGAAGCGGTGCCCCCAGCCTTTCGCGAGGCGGAAACGGGCACTGTGCTAGAGGCGGCTCCGGCAGCAGCGGCCATCATTGATGATTTGGCTCAGCGACTGGCGGCCCAAGGCGGGGCCGCTTTGTTCATCGACTATGGCCATCTAGAGGCCCGCACAGGCTCAACTCTGCAAGCTGTCCGTGCCCATCAGAAAGTCGATGCATTGGCCGAGCCGGGCGAGGCTGATCTTACCGCTCACGTTGATTTTGCGATCCTAGGCGACATCGCTAAGGAGGCTGGATTGCGCGTTCAGACCACCACGCAAGGCCAGTGGCTCACAGCAATGGGCATAGATATGCGGCTCAAATCTTTGTCGGCCCATGCGCCCAAGCGGGCAGAGGAATTGCGCGTCGCCCGCAATCGCTTGGTAGAGGAAGAAGAAATGGGCAGCCTGTTCAAGGTGATGGCGCTGACCTCGCCCGATTGGCCGGAGCCTGCCGGTTTTGCTGTATGAGCCTCACCCATCAGGCCCATTCCGCCGATATTCAGTAACCATCGGCTAGTCTTAAACGAATACGGCCTTACGAAAGGGCACAATCTATGAGAATTCTGACCGGCCTTACAGCTGCCTTTACAGCGCTCTTGATGAGCGCGCCATTGATCGCAGCAGAGCCAATTACGGGCCGCTGGGTTACACCTGAAAAAGACAGCGTCATCACTATTAGCAAATGCGGCAATAGCTATTGTGGTCGTCTTTCGCGCTACCTCAAACCGCCAGAAGACGGCGTTGATCAGCGCGACGTAAACAATCCTGACCCCAATTTGCGCAAGCGCAAACTGCTCGGCATCGCTCTTTTGACCGGCTTTTCAGAAGAGCCAAAGCGCTGGCGCGGCAGAATTTACGATCCGCGCAATGGGCGCACTTATAAGTCATTCTTGACCCGTAAGAGCGCCAATGTGCTCGAAGTAAAAGGGTGCTGGGGGCCGTTCTGCCAATCGCAAAATTGGACCCGCGCTAATTAGGCCTAGTTTGCTGGCCCTAGGCCTATTTGCTTGGCTAGCGCGCGCGCAGCCTCCTCGGGGCTCTGCTTATTGTCGGGGCGGTCAACCGCATAATTGGCTTGCTGCATAGCGGCCACATCGATGGCGCCGACCAGCGGCGTGAGCGCTGCCACTATGGCCTCGTTGCGAGCGGTTTCGGGGCTAAGCAAGACTAGCGCATCATAGCTTGGCAGGGCTTCCTTAGGATCGCTTAGAAGCACCAGATCATCGGCTGCGATCCGCCCGTCAGAGGTATAGGCGCTGATCGTATCCGCCTCGCCCGATTGCAGAGCGTCATACATGAAAGTGGTCGAAAAACTGCGTGTCGCGGCAAAATTGAACCCATAGGCATCGCGCACCGCCACCCATTCAGGCCGCTCGAAAAACTCGATGTCACCGCCCACGGTCATTTCTGGGGATGCGCGGGCAAGATCGGTTAAGCTGGCAAGGTTATAGCGCTCAGCGACATCGCGGCGCAGCGCAAAAGCATAGGCGTTTTCAAAGCCCAAACGCCCTAAGATAAGCGTTCCGCTGGTCTCCTTCTCCCACGCGACAAGGGTCTCATAAATCGCCTCGCGGCCTGGGTTGTCCTCGCGCTTCAACTGATTGGCCCACAGCGTGCCAGTGTAATCAATCGCAATATCAATGGCGTCGCTGGTGAGCGCATTATGGACCACCGCCGACCCCAAGGCATCGCGATATTCGACCGCAAAGCCAGCCTCTTCCAATTGCTGACCGATCAGGCGGGCAAGGATGAATTGCTCGGAAAAGCTTTTGGCTCCGATCACGATCCGCTCTTCTTTATTGGCGCCAAATTGCACAGCAAAAGCCGCCGCTACGCCCGCCAATACCGCGGCCATGGCCGTCAACCACAGGGCCTTATTGCGGGTCGCAAAGCCGCGCTCAATCAGCCCCAAAAGACTGTCTGCGACCAATGCTAATGCGGCGCTCGCCAAACAGCCAGCCAGCACCAAAACCCAATTTTGCGTTTGCAATCCAGCAAAGATCGGATCGCCAAGGCTGGGCTGTCCGATGGTGGTGGAAAGCGTGGCTGCACCGATGGTCCAAACAGCAGCCGTGCGGATGCCAGCCATAATATAGGGCGCTGAAAGCGGCGCTTCGACGAGGCGCAATTTCTGCCAGCTCGTCATGCCAACGCCATCGGCTGCTTCGATGACACCGGGGTCAAGATTGGCCTGAGCGGTCACTGCGTTGCGCAAGATCGGCAGCAGGGCATAGAGCGCCAGCGCGAGCAATGCGGGCAGAAACCCAAGCGTTGGCAGGCCCTCTCCAAAAACGGCCCTTAAGCTCAAAAGGATTGGAAAGAACAAGGCGAGCAGCGCCAGTGCTGGCACGGTTTGGACTAAGCTAGCAAACCCCAGCGCTATGCGTGCCACTGTCGGCGAACGGCTCGCCCAAATGGCCAGCGGCAAAGCGACGATCAGCCCGAGCCCAATAGCAGAGGCTGCAAGCAGGACATGGGCGGCCAATTGATCGCCAAGCCCAAGCATTTGCGCAAGAATTTCGCTCATGATGATCTGCTATTCATTGCGAGCCATCACAGCCAGTTTCGATGCCTGCTCGCGCGGGACTGCGACAAGGCCTTGCGCTTGCGCGCCGCCAGCGCCGCCAAGCAGGGCTTGCGGCGTTTCATCGGCAACGATTGCGCCGTCAGCCATCACCAGCACTCGGTCTGCCAAGAGCAGTGCCTCTGCCATATCATGCGTGACCATAATCGTGGTGAGGCCCAAATCCTGATGCAATTTGCGCACTCTTTCGCCCAAGGCATCGCGCGTTATCGGGTCGAGCGCCCCAAAGGGTTCGTCCATCAACAGCAATTGCGGGTCCGCTGCAAGCGCTCGGGCAACGCCGACCCTTTGCCTTTGGCCGCCAGACAAAGCATCGGGAAAGCGAGCCGCTATCTCTGGCTCAAGCTCGACCAAGGCAAGCAATTGGGCAATGCGTCCCTCGCTTAGCCTCTCGCCGGTTAGCTTTGGCCCGATGGCGATATTTTCACCGACGCGCATATGCGGGAACAGGCCAATGCCTTGAAAGACATAGCCTATCCTGCGGCGCAATTGCGACAGGGGTTGCTCCGCCACATCCTCGCCCGCCAGAAAAACGCTGCCCGATGTCGGCGTGATCAGCCGATTGACCATTTTGAGAAGCGTGGATTTGCCCGAGCCTGATGCGCCGACCAAGGCAACAAACTGGCCTTGTTCAATCGTGCAGCTAATGCCCTCTACGGCGATTGTTTGGCCGAAATGGCGGGTGATTGCGCGAAATTCGAGCATGCAAACAACCCTTGCCTGTCTTGGCGCGGCTGTCACCCTTTTTTGCCGAATGGGTAAGGGTCGAATGGGTAAAAGGTGGTCGCCCTAACGCTGAGTGGCTAAGATCAAACCTCAGCGACTAGCTTGTCACGGGGGACGACCATATCAACCGCAATCCCGCCATCTTTGAAAATGCGAGTGAAGCTGCCGTTCAATTGGCTGGAAATAGATAGGCGCAAAAGGGTGGAGCCGAACCCTTCTTGGGGCTCTGCAGGTCGAGATGAATGGGCGCCTGCGAGCCGCTCTGTTACTTCTTGCCAGACAATCCGAATGACCGGCTCTGCCGTGCCTTTGTCTTTCGCTGCGGGCTCGTTTGCTTGCTTGTCGATGATCGCCTTGTCTTGCGTGATCGTCAGATGAACTTCGCCATCGGTGCCCGACCCATTGGAATCTGACCCATTGGAATCTGACAAGGCGCCATATTTTGCAGCATTGGTCGCCAATTCATGCAGGACCATGGCAAGCGGCGTTGCGGCATCGGGCGCTAATTCAAAGTCATCACCTGCCACCTTGATGCGTACGCCTGGGTGATCCTCGTATGGAGCCAAAAGATCGCGCGCCAATTGCTTGATGCTGCCCGCTTCGCGCCCGCCTTCGGGCCGGACATAATCATGCGCTGTGCCCAAGGCAGCGATCACATCGGTTACCTCTTCGGTGAAGCCTTGGACCTCTCCGCCATGTCCGCGTGAGCGGATCGAGATGACGCCCGATATAACCGCAAAGATGTTCTTGATCCGATGCGACAGCTCCTGCGACAAAAGCTCGCTTTGTTCAGCCAGTCGATGCGCATCATCAATATCGGTTATGGTCCCAAACCAGCGCGCAGTCTCTGGGGCATCGGTTGAGGGCATAGCGCGCGATAGAATCCAGCGATAGCTGCCATCGGCTTGGCGCAGTCGCCACTGATATTCATGCGGGCGGACCAATCGCATCGCTTCGCTAATTCCTGCAAGAGCGCCTTGATAGTCCTCTGGGTGAATGAAGTTGGCAAAATCAGCCGTTGTTCGTGGCGGTTCCTTGCCGGTTGCTTCGCGCCAGCGAGCGTTGAAATGGGTGAACACAGGGCCCGGGTCCGCCGACCAAGCAATATCGGGCACGCTGTCGAGCATGAAGCGCAATTGCCGAGCGTTGTTTTCCAGCTCAACTGTCGCCTGATTGGCTTCGCGGTGCGTTTCTATCCGGCGCAGAGCCGCTGAAGCCATGACTTGCAGGCCCTCGCGCTGGAGCCCGTTCAATCCCTCGGGCCGCGGCGCAGTGTCTGTTACGCACACCATCCCGAGCGGTGCGCCTTCGCTCGAGACGAGCGGAATGCCCGCATAGAAGCGCACAAAGGGAGGCCCTGTGACAACGCTGAATTGTGCATATTCGGCGTAGTCGTGCGTATCGGTGATTTGGGTGAATCCATCGCTGCGCATTGAAAAAGCGCACAGATTTTCTGTCTGATCCACATCAAGGCCGGGTGTCTTGCCAACTTTACCAAGCATTGTCTGACCAGCTTTTTCCACGACATTGACCATTGCCGATGGCGCATCGCACAGCTTAGCGGCGAATTGGGCAATCCGCTCCAACTCGGGATCGTCTGTTAGATCGGCAAAGTCAAAGCTTCGCAGAACATTCTGACGTAGGTCTTCATCATCAAATTGCTGCGCAGAAGCTGTGTTGATTGGCCAAGTTTTGGCATTCAAATTTTGCAGCGAACGATCCTTTTTCTAAGTGAACTATACATCAAACTTATGAATCAACAAGTCATGATGATTTTTGCAGGTACAATTACTGGCGCAGTATCAAAGAAATTGTATGAGTATTGACCAAGACACGTTTGCAAAGCTCCCTCGCCCTTCGAAAACCTGTCGCTGGGGCGGCGGCAAGCGACCCTGCTTCCAATGAGGATGCGGGCTTTGCGTGAGCGACTATGCGCTGGTAAGGATGCTGTTTGACAGCTTTTTGCGACGGACCACTTCATGCGAGCGACCCCCGATTTTGATTTCCAACTTGGCGAAAGCGCCACAATGATCCGCGAGACTGTGGCGCGCTTTGCAGACGAGCAGATCGCGCCGCTAAGCGACCGTATCGACCGCGAGGATTATTTTCCGCGCGCTGAGCTATGGGCGCAAATGGGAGCGCTTGGCCTGCATGGCCTGACGGTTGACGAGGCGGATGGCGGGCTCGGGTTTGGCTATTTGGAGCATGTGATTGCGGTTGAAGAGGTGAGCCGGGCCAGCGCATCTCTGGGCCTGTCATACGGCGCGCATTCCAACCTCTGCGTCAATCAAATCCGGCGTTGGGGCTCGCATGAGCAAAAGGCCAAATATCTGCCTGGCCTGATCAGCGGTGAGCATGTTGGCAGCCTTGCCATGTCAGAGGCATCGGCAGGCAGCGATGTTGTCTCGATGAAATTGAAGGCCGAGGCAAAAGACGGTGGCTTCCTTCTCAACGGCACCAAGTTTTGGATCACCAATGCGGCTGAGGCTGACACTCTTGTGGTCTATGCCAAAACCGATGGTCACGCTGGATCGCGCGGCATCACAGCCTTCCTGATCGAGAAGGATATGGCTGGCTTTTCCATCGGCCAAAAAATCGCAAAAATGGGCATGCGCGGCTCACCCACGGCAGAGCTGGTGTTTGACGATTGCTTCGTGCCCGAGAGCCAAGTGATGGGGGCTGTGGGCGGCGGTGTTGGCGTTTTGATGAGCGGGCTGGATTATGAGCGCGTGGTGCTGTCGGGTATTCAGCTGGGCATTATGCAGGCCTGCCTCGACACGGTTATTCCTTATCTTCGCGAGCGTAAGCAGTTCGGCAAACCCATCGGCAGTTTCCAGCTGATGCAGGCCAAAGTCGCCGATATGTATGTCGCTCTGCAATCAGCCCGCGCCTATACTTATGCGGTCGCGAAGGCATGCGATGCAGACCAAACGACGCGCTTTGATGCAGCGGGCGTGATCCTGCTGTC
>CAZTFZ010000096.1:0-6853 GCA_964613105.1 uncultured Porphyrobacter sp.
GAGCGCATTGGTGATTGTGAATAATCTCGCGTTAAACCGCTGATTGTATTATTGTCCGCTCTATGGTTGATGATCCGCACAGTGATATTGCTCCCAATCCCATCGACGTTTTGTCCGATGGGCGCGATGAGCTGGCGCGGCGGTGGGCCTTGGCCAATGAGGCTCGATCCGACACATCGCGCGGGCCGCGCGGAGCATTGCTGCTGAACGAGCTGACATGGGTCGCTGATCCGGTAAAGCGATTGTTCAACCCGATCCGCGTCGCGCGAGCGCAAAATCCGCAAACGGTTATGCTGCTCCCCGGTTTTGGCGCGCACCCATTGCGTATGCGCCATTTGGAAAACCAGCTGAGGCGAGCAGGCCATACGGCCAAGGATTGGGGCATGGGCTTCAACCTCGGCGCGACGGCTGAATGCTTTGGCAAAGCAGAGGCTCGACTGGAGCAAATCCACAGAAGTGCAGGGCGGCCAATCGTGCTTCTTGGGTGGAGCCTTGGCGGGGTTATGGCGCGCGAGTTGGCCAAGCATCATGCTGATAAAGTGGCCAAGGTTGTGACCTTGGGATCGCCTTTCTCTGGCTCGCCGAGAGCCAACAATGGCTGGCGCGCTTACCAAGCGATTGCAGGCCACCGCGTTGATGAGCCTGAGTTTAAGGCCGAGCCATGGGTTAAGCCGCCGGTTGAAACCGTGGCTTTGTGGAGCCCGATGGACGGCGTGGTTCACCCGCGCAGTGCGCGCGGCAAGCGGGGCGAGCGCGACCGGGCTGTCGCGGTGCGCTGCACGCATATGGGCTTTGTCGAAGCACCTCAGGCAATCGCGGCGGTCCTGAAAGAGCTTGATATGAGAGATGGCCCGCGCGTTTGAGGTCTAACCTCTGAGTTTTGGGCCCCTTGGCATTCTCCCCTGTTATTCGCCTCCTGTTATTCTGGCGCTTGACATTCGCGCGGTTTGGTTCAGTTTGTTTGCAGTGCAGCATAAACGGTTATTGCTAGGCCGCGCACTTGCTAGGGGACTATGATCGACCAGCCAGCAACCTTCGACGAAATGTTCGATGCCTCTGGCCAAGTCCGGCCGGCCTATCGCGAGTTTCACTCATGGTTTGAGCAGCGCGAGACACGCTATCTGGCCAGCAAGCATCGTGATGCAGAACGCAGTTTTAGGCGGACAGGAATTACCTTCAACGTCTATGGCGCGAAAGAGGCCGAGGAACGCCTCATTCCCTTTGATATGGTCCCGCGCATTATTGATGCAGGCGAATGGCGGCGTTTGTCGCGCGGGATTGAGCAGCGGGTAACAGCGCTCAACGCCTTCCTCGATGATCTGTATCACAAGCAGGAGATCATCAAGGCTGGCGTCATCCCAGAACGTCTGTTTCGCGGCAATCCGGCTTGGCTGCAGCAAATGGTCGGCTTTTCCCCTCCAGGCGGGGTCTATACCCATGTGGTCGGGATTGATTTGGTGCGCACAGGCCCCGATCAATTCTACGTTCTAGAGGACAATGCGCGCACCCCCAGCGGCGTTTCTTATATGCTCGAAAACCGCGAAACGATGATGGCCATGTTCCCCGAGCTGTTCATGAAAATCGGGGTTGAGAGCGTTTCCAACTACCCCAGCCGCCTTGCCGCCAGCCTTGCTGCCTGCGCGCCTGTCTGCACAAAGGGCAAGCCGGTTGTCGCTGTTCTGACGCCGGGCATTTATAACTCAGCCTATTTTGAGCATGCCTTTTTGGCCGATCAAATGGGCGCAGAATTGGTCGAGGGCGGCGATTTGCGCGTCGTCAATGGCCGTGTGGCGATGCGCACCACCAGCGGCTATCGCCCGGTCGATGTCATCTATCGCCGAGTGGATGATGAGTTTCTCGATCCGCTAACGTTCAATCCCGACAGCATGTTGGGCGTGCCCGGCATTATGGATGTCTATCGCGCGGGCAATGTCACGATTGCCAATGCGCCCGGAACAGGCGTGGCGGATGACAAAGCGATCTATTCTTTCATGCCCGAAATCGTCGAGTTTTATACAGGTGCAAAACCGCTTTTGCCCAATGTCGAAACATGGCGCTGCGCTGATCCAGACAGCCTTGCCTATGTGCTCGACAATCTGGAGGAGCTCGTTGTGAAGGAAGTCCATGGGTCGGGCGGCTATGGGATGTTGATCGGACCAGCGGCGAGCAAGCGTGAGCTCGCGCAGTTCCGCAAAAAATTGCAGGCTCGGCCAGAGAATTACATCGCTCAGCCGACCCTTGCCTTGTCCACATGCCCGATATTCACCCGCAAAGGATTGGCACCGCGCCATGTCGATTTGCGGCCCTTTGTGCTTGTTTCCCCTGAGAAAATCGACATCACGCCGGGCGGGCTGACGCGGGTGGCGCTAAAAGATGGTTCTCTTGTGGTCAATTCCAGCCAAGGTGGCGGAACCAAAGACACTTGGGTGTTGAAGGATTAGGGGTTTTAAAGGATTAGGGTGGAGACGATGCAACTCATGAAAGCCGCCACAATGCAGCTTTGCTCATGCTAGCCCGAACGGCCAATTCGCTGTTCTGGATGTTCCGCTATCTTGAGCGGGCAGAGAACACCGCGCGCCTTATCGACACAGGCCTGCGCATGGCCCTGACCCGCGACCCAACGACTGCGCGCGATGAATGGCGGTCCTTGGTGAAAGCTGCTGGCCAATGCGAGAGCTATGAAGCAGTGCATGAGGATTACACCGGAATGCAGGTGTGGAATTTTATGCTGCGCGAACGCGACAATCCGGCCAGCATTCTCGCCATGTTTCGCCAAGTGCGCGACAATGCTCGCAGCGCTCGCAATGCCATTACTGGCGAGATGTGGGAAGCAATCAACGACAGCTGGATCGAGATCAAAGGCCTGCTCGCTCGGCCAGTGTCAGAACAGCGCGTGGGTGAAGTCATCACGGCCATTCGCAATGCTGGCACGCGCACTCATGGTGCGATGAACGGAACTATGCTGCGCCAAGAGGGTTTTCATTTTGCCCGTGCAGGCACATTTGTTGAGCGCGGCGATATCATCGCTCGGATACTCAACATCAAATATTTCATCCTCTTGCCATCGCCATCCTATGTTGGCTCGACCATGGATAAGGGGCAATGGGAAGTCGTCTTGCGCGCTGTGTCGGGCGACCGAGCCTATCGCTGGCTCAACGCTGGGCGGATTGATGCGCGCGGCATTGTCGAATTTCTGGTGCTGGACGAGCGCTTCCCGCGAAGCCTTGCCTTTTGCCATGCAGAATTGCGCTACCATTTGGAAGAGCTTGCAAAATTGCACGGCAGCGATGCGGAATGCGACCGTTTGCTAAGGAGCTTGGATTTCCCTTGCGAAACGCTGACGATTGACGGCGTATTCGAAAAAGGCTTGCACGAATTCTTGAACGATTTTCTCAGCAATAATGCAGCGATCAGCGCCGCTATCGCTCAAGATTATCGGTTTGCGGCCTGATGCGCCTGCTCGTCCGTCACAGCACGCTCTATCGTTTTGATGGTCCTGTCACCCATGGCTTTCAAAGGCTGCGGCTGACCCCCAAAGAAACGCAGGGCCAAAAAATCCTCAATTGGACAATGCAGTTTGATGGGGCGCACGAACAGACAGTCTATGAAGATCAGCATCACAACACCGTTACCCTGATCGCTAGCGAAGAGGGCGCTCGCGAGGTTAGGATTGTCTGCGAGGGCGAGGTCGATACCAGCGATCATGCGGGCGTCTTGGGCGAGCATTCAGGGCATATGCCACTGTGGAGCTTTCGCGGGGTCACCCCCCTCACCAAGCCGGGCCCAAAATTGCGCGGGCTAGCGCGCGATATGGCACAGGCGCATCGCGGCACTGATGGAGCGTTGAGCGGGACGGCCGCTCTCAAGCTGCTGCATGATTTGTCTGCGCGCATTCGCGATGATGTGCCTTATACGATTGGCCAAACAAGCGCGACGACGACGGCAGAAGAGGCGCTCGATGCTGGGCTTGGTGTGTGTCAGGATCATGCGCAGATATTTATCGGCGCGGCGCGCTTGCTCGATATTCCAGCGCGCTATGTCAGCGGCTATTTGATGATGGATGACCGGATCGAGCAGGAGGCTACCCATGCGTGGGCAGAGGCCTATGTCGAAGGACTGGGCTGGACCGGCTTTGATGTGTCGAACGGGATTAGTCCCGACAGCCGCTATATCAGAGTGGCAACGGGCTGCGACTATCATGATGCAGCGCCCGTCACTGGCATCAGCTTTGGCGCTGGAGAAGAACAGCTGGAGGTCGCCGTTGCGGTGGAGCAGCGGCCAGATCAAAAGGCTCGTCAGCAATCCGATCACTATTCTGGCCATATGGGCAGCCAGCAATAGTCTTTCGCTCCACGGGTCTTATGCACATTGCCGGTTTTGGGGTTGCTTAGGCTAGCTCGCCCGAGCAAAGCGAGCAGCGTTTGCATTTGAGGAATTACGATGACCTATTGCGTTGGAATGGTGCTTGAGAAGGGCCTCGTCCTGATGAGCGACACGCGCACCAATTCGGGCGTGGATAATATCTCCACTTTCCGCAAAATGTTCCATTGGAACGTCCCGGGAGAGCGGGTCATCACTGTGATGACGGCGGGCAATCTGGCGACCACCCAAGCAGTGATTGGCCAGCTTGAGGAACGCGCGAAGGTTCCTGATGAGCGGGATAACTCGCTGCTCAAAGCCTCATCTATGTTTCAAGTGGCCACCGACATTGGCCAATTGCTCCGCACGATCATCGAGGAACGCCAAGCCGCCAATGGCGAGCGGGGCAAGGGGCGTTTTACGGCATCGATCATCATTGCTGGGCAAATCGCAGGGATGGAGCCGCGCCTTTTCATGGTCTACCCCGAAGGCAATTTCATTGAGGCTGGGCTTGAAACCCCGTTTTTCCAGATTGGCGAGACGAAATATGGCCGCCCGATCCTATTGCGGGCCTATGATCGCAATATGAGTTTGGAGGATGGGGTCAAATTGCTGACAGTGTCTTTCGATTCCACCCTCAAAGCCAATCTGTCGGTCGGCTTGCCGCTCGATCTGATGGTGATTGAGCGCGATAGTTTTGCCCCAAGCCATGTTCAGCGGATTGCGCAAGACGACCCCTATTTCCAAGCGATCTCGTCAAGCTGGGGGGATGCGTTGAAGGATGCTTTCAACTCTCTGCCCGACTTTAGTTTCGACAAAAACGCATAATACCTAAGCAAAATCATGCCAGTTCCGAATGCTTAGGGATTATTGTATTCAAATCGGATGCAAAAAAGCCCAGTAATTACCTGAGTAATAAGCGTTTTTGCGTATTTAAAACGTCCAAAACGGGATGAATTAATTGAGCCTCTTATCGTAGTTAACCGTTCTCAACATGTCCCAGGAGGAGATGATTATGCGACACGGAGATATACTACACATTGTTGATGGCTCAAGCCGAGCAAGGGCAGAACAAGCGCGAATTGGATTTGCGCTTGGTAGCCATTGCGAGGTTTATGGCGACATAGAAGAAATGATGATTAGGCCGCCTGATCGCGGCGTGGTCATCATCAAGGACGTGCGCGAGCTTGGCGGCGCTGGCCGTGTGCTCGAAGAATTGGCCGAACATGGCAAATGGCTGCCGGTGATAGCGACCGGAACTGATCCAAAGCCGGCTGAAATTGTCGCTGCCATCCAAGAAGGGGCGGTGGATTACCTGCCTCTTCCTTTGAGCGAGGAGCGGTTGGCCGATGCGCTAACGAAAGTTGCGACAGAGGTGGCGGCTCATGGCGAGGCTTGTCAAAAAGTGGTTGAGGCACGCCGCAGGATTAGCTCGCTCACCAATCGTGAACGCGAAGTGCTTGATTGGCTGGCAAAGGGTCGCAGCAATAAGATGATCGCTCGCGAGCTTGGGATTAGCCCGCGTACGGTTGAAATTCATCGTGCCAATATGATGACCAAGATCGGGGCTGAACACTCTGCCGAGGCTGTGCGTTTGCGGATTGAAGCGCAAATCACTTCGCCTGCTGATGTTTCGGCCCGAGACGACAATGCTTTGCCCAATGCGCGCGATGGAGGTCAAAATAGGGATCAAAATGGTGCGCGTCATGCCCGATCTGATCAGATGCGCGACGCTCAGCCTGCCGCATTCAAAATCAAGCAGTCTGCCTCGGCTGCGAATGCGGCTAGCAGATTGAAGCTGAAAGGCCAGATCGCCAATCCAGCCATGGCGCAGGTCCGGCGGATGTCGCAAAGCGGCGATCTTCACGCGACTTAAGCTGCAAACACTAACCCAGCACGGAAAATTAGACGCGTGTGTGGGAGCATTCTTATCGGCAGAAGCTCCCTCCGCTTAACTCCAAATGGAAATGATCCTCATGGGCGGCATTGTAATCCGGCCCCAAGACCGTTCCGAACCTTTTGCAAGCGCTCGCTTGCACAATGCGCAAAAATTCGCGGGTTTGCTGGTTTCCTCCGTCCCAATCCCGTTTCAGCGATATGCGCCTGCCATCCTCCAAGACAAATGCGGCGACATCAATCGCCTCGGCCCGCGAATGGGCTGACCTGCGCGAAGACCCTGCGACATTGCGGCAAGAATAGCTGCCAAAGGTCTCAATCCGCGCCAAGCCGCTACCCAGTTTCTGCCGCGCTGCGCGATCCACGCCAAAGCGCGCCCAGCCTGCAAAATTGCTCGCCAGCGGGCAGGCAACAGGCCCCAGACTGCTCACTGAAAAGCTGCTGCGATCCCCGCTCAAAGCGCTCAGCTCGACCGTATTGACCGTTGCGCAGCCAGAACCATAGTCGCGGTCTGGCAAGGGCGAGAAGCGAGCGCCCGCTCGCTGCAATTGCGCAAGGCATTGGCGCTGCTCCCCACTAAGGTCGCGCAAGGCCTGCT
>CAZTFZ010000097.1:0-6838 GCA_964613105.1 uncultured Porphyrobacter sp.
TCGCGCATATCTTCTGGACGATAGATATTGCGCAAATCAACCAGAACAGGCGCTTTGGCGAGTTCCTTGACCCGCTTAAAGTCGAGCGCGCGGAAGGCGTCCCATTCGGTCACGATGGTCACCACATCAGCGCCTTTGATGGCGGCATAAGGGTCATCGACCATTTCAACCTTGGGCATCATTGGCGCTGCTAGCTCCATGCCTTCTGGATCGTAAGCGACCACTTCTACGCCCGCATCGGTTAGCGTCTGCGCAACCGCAATTGCTGGCGAATCGCGCATATCATCGGTGTTGGGCTTAAACGTCAAGCCGAGCAGAGCGACGCGCTTGCCGCGAGCGTTTTCAGCCCCGCCCAGCGCATCCAGAACCTTGCGGCCCATTGCGCGCTTGCGGGTCTCATTGACCTTGACCACGGCCTCTACAATGCGGGTTGGGCTGTCATAATCCTCTGCCGTTTTAAGCAAAGCGAGTGTATCTTTGGGGAAGCATGAGCCGCCATAGCCCGGGCCAGCGTGCAGGAATTTGGAGCCAATCCGATTGTCGAGCCCAATCCCGCGGCTAACGTCTTGCACATTTGCGCCGACTTTCTCGCACAGATCAGCCATTTCATTGATGAAGGTGATCTTGGTCGCAAGAAAGGCGTTGGCGGCATATTTAATCAGCTCAGACGTGCGCCGCTCGGTGAACAAAATTGGCGATTCGTTGAGGAACAGCGGGCGGTAAACCTCGCGCATGGTCTCGCGGCCAAAGTCTTCTTCTGCGCCGATAACAATGCGGTCGGGACGTTTGAAATCGCCGATTGCAGCGCCTTCGCGCAAAAACTCTGGGTTGGAGACCACTGCGACCTTATGGGAAGTGCCTGTGGCGGCAATAATCCGCTCTACCTCGTCGCCCGTACCGACGGGAACGGTGGATTTGGTCACAACGACCGCATCATTGACGAGGCTCTCGCCCACTTCTTGCGCAACCGCATAGACAAAGGACAAATCGGCATGGCCATCGCCGCGCCGGCTTGGCGTGCCAACTGCGATGAAGATAGCATCCGCGCCGGCAATTCCCTCGGGCAGGCTGGTGGTAAAGCTCAAACGCCCGGCTTTGACATTGTTGTCGACAAGCTCAGCGAGGCCCGGCTCGTAAATCGGCATAATCCCGTCATGCAGGCGATCAATCTTGGACTGATCCTTATCAATGCAGACAACGTCATGGCCAAAGTCGGCAAAACACGCGCCCGAGACCAAGCCTACATAGCCAGATCCCACCATTGCGATTTTCATGTTAATTCTTCCGTCTTTATAATTTGAATCGGACCATCGTTTGAGCCCTCATCTCTGAGCGCCTGAATATAGCGCCTGCCCTCACCTTCAAGCACAAGGGCAGTGAGTATCCCGGTTCGGAACGCTCCTGTGTCAATTCCTATCCGGTTGCCGCAGTCCTGAACCTCTTCGAAAATCGTATGGCCGTGGACAATGACATGGCTAAGCGGAGCCGTATTGCGCAAAAACCTTTCACGAATCCATAACATGTCCTTGCGTTTTTGTTCTTCGATAGGCTTCGCAGGGTCAATTCCGGCGTGAACAAAGGCGTAATCGCCAGCGACGATGATCTCTTCAAAGCTTTCAAGAAACTTGCGATCCTTACTCGGCACAAGATTGACCAGCTCAACCTGCAATTCTTCCAAGGTTAAGTCGCGATAATCTTGTTTAGAGATGCCATAGCTCATGATCGTCTCGCGGCCGCCATGCTTCACAAAATGGCGCAGCATGTCGAGATCAGCAAAGCTGTCGAGGAACATTTCCTCGTGATTGCCGGCAAGATATCGCAGATTGCGTGTCGCGCCCCATTTGCGCGCTTTCTTGATAACGCCAGCGCTATCTGGGCCGCGATCAACAAGATCACCAAGCAGGACAACGCATGTGTCCTGCGTGTCAGGGTCTTGAAGCTTAGCGGCTTTGTCATCAGCATCAATCGCGTCAGCCAAAGCTTCAAACAATTCGCAGCAGCCATGAATATCGCCGATCACATAGTAGCGCTCGCCATCCGGCACTGCCGGTTGACCCTTGCCTGATGAATCGGCGCGAATGAGGTTTTTGATCGATTTGAACATGGCTTAATGGTCCGACGCTGACGGTCTTAGTGATAGAGTAATAAGGTAAAAAACCTATCTATCACATGCCCAGCAACGCCTTGGCCAAGCACATAGGCGAGTGCGATGATGCGGGCAATGGTTGTGTGCGAAAGCTCGGCCAAAGCTAGGAAGCTTGGCAGTGCTGTTGGAGCACGTTCGCAGTTGCACAATAGACACGCTTTTGGAGAGTCAGGCAAAACTTTGCGTGAAGGCACTTGCTTGTTCGAACGTGATCCTCGACAACAATAGCGACTCTGCAAGAGGACCCCATCAACAATCGGGGCCCGGCAGAGCGCAGGCGGGACGAAGCAACAACCACCAGATGGAGTGTGTCATGCTGACGTCCTCACGCGGTTTTACCGCTGCTACTACCCTCGCTTTTGCGAGCACTATCCTTTCTACACCTGCATTCGCACAAGATGAGGCTGAAGGCCCCATCAGTGTTTCTGCCAATGTTACTCTGGCTTCTGAATATCGCTTTCGCGGTGTCGACCTTTCGGGCGGCGACCTTGCGATTCAAGGCGGTTTTGACGTGAGTCATGAGTCTGGCTTCTACGTCGGCACTTGGGCCTCATCGCTTGATGAAGACACTGTGGGCTTTGGCTCGACAGAACTCGACATCTATGGCGGATGGGGCGGAGACCTAGCAGAGGGCATTGCGCTGGATGTCGGTGTTATCGGCTATATTTACCCCAATGCGCCGACCGGTCAGACTGACTATGTCGAGTTTTACGGTTCGCTTGGCTTCGGCTTGGGCCCGGCAGAAGCGACAGTAGGTGTAGCTTACGCGCCTGTCCAAGATTCGCTCGGCGGCACTGACAACACCTACGTCTATGGCGATCTTGGCGTCGGCATTCCGGGTACACCCGTCACGGTCACAGGCCACTTGGGTTATACCGATGGTTTCTTGACCTTCACCAATGACAGCAAGGCATTTGACTGGTCAATCGGTGCAGAAGCAACCGTTTACGGCCCAGTTTCGCTCGGCGTCAGCTATGTTGGCGCTGAAGGCGATATTGCGCCTGGCAATTTCGATTTTGTTGATGATGCTATTGTCGTCACTTTGAACGCTTCTTTCTAAGAATTTGGCGATCATTGGACGCCGCTGTGCTTGGTTGATCTGTTAGATAGCACCAAGCCGCAACGGTGAAGCCAATTTAAAGAGGCCGCATGCTTTCCAATATGGGAGTGTGCGGCCTTTTTTGTTCGGGTGTGACTTGGGCGCGAGTTTTCTGTGGCCGGGCGTGATTGGGTTCGTGGGCAGCAGCCGAGGCTTGCCTAAAAGTACAAGCCGACTATCTCTAACAGAAGGTGCGCCAATCGCGTTGTCTAAAACGGCTTTAAGAAAGAACAGGTCCGATGGTCAAATTTCTTCATTCTATGATCCGCATCAGCGATGTCGATGCGACGCTGGATTTCTTCAAGCTGATCGGCCTCGAAGAAGTGCGCCGCTTTGACGTAGAGGCCGGGCGCTTTACGCTGGTTTTTCTGGCCGCTCCGGGCGAAGAGAACATTGCCGAGGTCGAGCTGACCTACAATTGGCCTTCTGAAGACGGCAGTCCGGCTGAAGCCTATGATGGTGGGCGCAACTTTGGTCATCTCGCCTACCGCGTCGATAATATCTACGAGACGTGCCAGCGATTGATGGATGCAGGCGTCACAATTAACCGCCCACCGCGCGATGGACATATGGCCTTTGTGAAAACACCCGACGGCATCTCAGTTGAACTGCTACAAGACGGCTCGCTCGACCCGCAAGAACCGTGGGCAAGCATGGAAAACACTGGTAGCTGGTAGCGCTTGCTGGCGATCAGCCAAAGCCGCGCCAGCCGGCCCTAGTCGCGCCCGCCTGCCCGATCAGTCCCGATTGTCGAGCTTTGCTTCGCTTTCAGGATGCACGGTTGAAAAGCGCAAGACCACATAGCCCAGCACCGCCGATATGGCTGAGCCTACCAGAATGCCGATTTTTGCCTCATCAATCAGGAATTGATTGCCCGGGAAGGCGAGCAATCCGATAAATAGCGACATGGTAAAGCCGATCCCGCACAGGATTGTGATGCCCCATACCTCTTGCCAGCTGGCGTGTTCTGGGCGCGGCGCAAAGCCAACCTTCTCAGACACCCAAATCGCGCTAAAGATGCCGACCTGCTTGCCCACCACTAGACCAGCAGTAATCGCAACCGGCAATGGGTCGAGCAGATTCTGCACCGTCATGCCTGCAAAAGACACGCCCGCATTGGCGAAACCAAACACTGGCACCACGAGATAAGCGCTCCACGGAGCAAGCCCATGCTCAAGCCGTTCCAGCATGGAATTGCCATCCTTGCGGTGCATGGGGATTGTAAGTGCCGCCAATACGCCCGCAATGGTCGCATGAACGCCTGTGTTAAGCACGCACCACCACAGCACTACGGCAAGCAGAATATAGGGCCAGAAGCGGCTGACATGCACGTGATTGAGATAGGCCATCAAAGCGAGAACCGCTGCCGATGCGCCAAGCCACATTAGCGAGACTTCTGGTGTGTAAAACAGCGCAATCACCATCACGGCGCCCATGTCATCAACGATGGCAACCGTAAGTAGAAACAGGCGCAGACTGGCTGGCACTCGATTGCCCAAAATGCCCAAGACCCCCATGGCAAAGGCAATATCGGTTGCCGCTGGAATGGCCCAACCGTTGGAGTAGGTCGCCAGATCGCCCCCAAGCATTAAGATCGCGGCGACATACACTGCGGCTGGCGCTGCCATGCCCGCGCCTGCTGCCACCATCGGCAGGCGTCTTTGCGCAGGGTCGGACAATTGTCCGCACACAATCTCACGTTTTACTTCAAGCCCAACGACAAAGAAAAATATCGCCATAAGCCCGTCGTTCACAATGTAGTGAACCGAGCTCAATTTGGCATGCGGATACCATGCAAATTTGCCATTGATCAGTTGATCATATGCGGGCGCAAACACCGAGTTTGCTGCGAGCATTGCGCCCGCTGCCACAAGGATCAGCAATATGCCTGCAGAAGCATCTCCTACAAACAAAGCGCGCACTGGCGCGAACACAGATCTGAGGGGTAATCTTTGGCGGTTCATCGTGGCGAGTTCCTAATTTTGGAAACAAATTTGGCTGCAAGCGTTGGTTAAACAATCTCTGCGGGCATTTACTTAGGGAGTATCTACAATTGAGCCCGACATCTATCAGTTTTTCCGAATGGTTTGCATTTCTTCAAGGCGAGTTGTTTCTTTTCGCAGCGGTCTTTTTCTTGATCGGCGCGCTCGACGAAATCGCCGTCGACCTTGCCTATATCATGATGCGTTTTTCTGGCCATGCTAATACGCAAAAGATCATAGAGCGTCCAGATGCTCAATCCAAGCCTTTAAGCGGCATGGCAGCAGTCTTTATTCCGACCTGGCAAGAGGCCCCCGTGATCGGCGCAACCTTGCGTCATGCTTTGGCCGCTTGGAAGCATCCCAATATGCGGATTTATATTGGCTGCTATCGCAATGATCCTGCGACATTAGAGGCGGTTATGGCCGCAAGCGGAGGCGACCCTCGGCTGCGTCTGGTGATCCATGACCGTGCTGGACCAAGCTCAAAAGCCGATTGCCTCAACCGTCTGTATGGCGCTTTGCAAGTGGATGAAGAGCGCATGGGCGAGGCGGCGCATATGGTTGTTTTGCATGATGCAGAAGACATGGTCGATCCGCTAGCTCTGGCGGCGATGGACGAAGCGATTGAGACAGCCGAATTTGTGCAAATCCCAGTGCTTGCTTTGCCGCAACCGGGCGCTCGGTGGATTGCTGGCCATTATAGCGACGAATTTGCCGAGGCTCATGCCAAGACGATGGTTGTGCGCCATGCTTTGGGTGCAGGCATACCGGGCGCTGGCGTAGGCTGCGCGATTGTTCGCGATATGCTGCGCAAAATCGTCGATGTACAAGAGGCTGAGGCCGAACAGGCGCTGAATGTGGGGCCGTTTCCGGTGGATTCCCTCACCGAGGATTATGAGCTTGGGCTTTGCGTCAAGGCGCTGGGCGGGCGCGACAAATTCTTGCGCCTACGGACCGAAACAGGCCGGCTTATCGCAACGCGGGCCTATTTCCCGGCCAAAGCAGAAGACGCCATTCGCCAAAAGACCCGCTGGATCCAAGGCATTGCCTTGCAAGGCTGGGATCGGATGGGCTGGCAAGGGTCTCTCGTGCAAAAGTGGATGCAAATGCGCGACCGCAGAGGGCCTTTTGCAGCTGGGCTTATGGCCTGTGCCTATGGTTTGATTGTCTTGAGCGGGTTGAGCTGGATTGCAGCGCGATTGGGCTGGCAGGGTCCGATTGAATATTCGCCAATATTGTGGGGCTTGCTTGCCGCAAATTTGACGGCGCTGGCTTGGCGCTCGCTTATGCGGTTCGCCTTTACGGCGCGCGAATATGGGCTGGTCGAAGGGCTTTGCTCTATCCCGCGTATGTTTGTCTCCAACCTGATTGCAATCCTTGCTGGGCGCCGCGCGATGTTTGCTTACATCCGATCTTTGCGCGGGGCTCCGCTTGTCTGGGACAAAACCCCCCACAAGCACCATCCATCGGTGATGAAGCCGCGCTTAGAGCAGCATAGCTTGGCGCAGCCTAAACTCGCCCAGGTCAAAATGAATCAGCGCAAACAGGTGCTGGCATGAATTTTTCCAAACCCCGTTCGGGCCAGCCCTTAGTTGTCCTTAGTACACTGCT
>CAZTFZ010000098.1:0-6834 GCA_964613105.1 uncultured Porphyrobacter sp.
ATTATTATTACGTGAAAATGATTGACAATGATGCAAAATGATCTATTCAGAGGCTCATTCGGTCCCTTGCGTCCCTCACGCATTGGGCCGTTTTTCTTCGTTTAAACAGGAGTTTGTCCCGTGACAGCCCAGCGCAATGGCGCCACAATATTGATGGATTGCTTGGTCTCGCAAGGGGTCGAATTCGTCTTCGGCTATCCCGGCGGTGCAGTCTTGCCCATCTATGACGAGCTGTTCGACAACCCCAAATTGCGCCACATCCTTGTCCGGCACGAGGCTGGCGCAGCGCATGCCGCAGAAGGCTATGCCCGCTCGACTGGAAAGCCCGGCGTTGTGCTGGTCACCTCCGGCCCCGGCGCGACCAATGCGGTCACCGGAATTGCTGATGCCTTTATGGACTCCATCCCGCTGGTGGTCATTACCGGCCAAGTTCCCACCGCTTTGATCGGAACTGATGCCTTTCAAGAGGCAGACACAGTTGGCATCACGCGCCATTGCACCAAGCACAATTACCTCGTCAAAGACCCCGCTGATCTTGAGGCGACGATAGACGAGGCGTTTCGCATCGCCACCACAGGACGCCCCGGTCCGGTCTTGGTCGACATCCCTAAGGATGTGCAGATTGCTATCCCGTCCAAAAGCAAATTGAAAGCGGGTAAAACCCTAGCGAGCGCAGAACGCTATCAGCCTCGCACCAAAGGCAAAGACGCCAAAATTGAACAGGCTGCCGCGATGATCGCAGCGGCCGAGCGCCCCGTGCTATACACAGGTGGAGGCGTGATTAACTCTGGCCCGCAAGCTGCTGAACTTTTGGGGAAATTGCAGCGCAAAATGGACGCGCCGCTGACCTCTACTCTTATGGGGCTTGGCGCATTTTCACACACCCACCCAGACTGGCTTGGCATGCTGGGAATGCATGGAACATATGAAGCCAATATGGCGATGAACCAAGCCGATCTCATCATTGCCGTGGGCGCCCGTTTTGACGACCGCGTGACCGGCAGGCTCGACGCTTTTGCGCCGCATTCGAAGAAAATTCACATCGATATTGACCGCGCAAGCATCAATAAAACTGTGCCCGTGGACTGCGCGATTGTTGGCGATTGCGCGATTGTGCTTGAGCAATTGCTCGAGGGGCTTGGCGATACAAAGCTGCAAGACACAAGCGAATGGAAGGCCCGCGTCTTGGGCTGGAAAGCGCGCGATTGCCTTGCTTATCCCGATTCCAAAAGCGAGCTCATGCCGCAAAAAGCGGTCGAGCGTCTGTTTGAGGCAACGAAAGCGCGAGAGCCGATTATCACCACAGAGGTCGGCCAGCACCAGATGTGGGCCGCCCAATATTTCGGTTTTTCGAAGCCCAACAAATGGCTCACTTCAGGTGGGCTAGGAACGATGGGTTACGGCCTTCCTGCGGCGATTGGTGCGCAATTGGGCAACCCAGATGCGCTGGTGATCGACATTGCTGGTGAAGCAAGTATTCAGATGAATATTCAAGAGCTTGGAACAGCAAGCCAATACCGTTTGCCGGTTAAAATCTTCATCCTCAACAATGAATATATGGGCATGGTCCGCCAATGGCAGGAACTGACCTATGAAAGCCGCTATTCCAACAGCTATTCCGACAGCCTGCCCGATTTTGTGAAGCTTGCTGAAAGCTATGGCTGGAAGGGCATTCGTATTGAGAACGAGGCGGGATTGGACGCTGGCATTGCCGAAATGCTCGATTATGACGGGCCGGTCATCGTCGATTGCCAAGTGTCTAAGGGCGCCAATTGCCTGCCGATGATCCCATCGGGCGCTGCGCACACAGAAATGCTGCTCTATGGCGATGCTCATGCCGGCACTATGGATGATGAAGCCAAGGCGTTGGTGTAAGGATTGGATGCAGATATGAAGATCACCGCCCAAAGCTCTGAACGCCACGTTCTCAACGTCACTGTCGACAATGAGCCGGGCATTCTCGCCAAGATCACAGGCATGTTCACCGCGCGTGGCTATAACATTGACAGTCTGACCGTGGCCGACATCTCAGAAGACCATGCAATCAGCCGGATAACCATCGTCACCAATGGCCCGCCGCCTGTAATCGACCAAATTCACGCGCAGCTTGAACGGCTGGTTCCTGTACACACGGTCACTGACCTCACTGAGGAAGGCCCCTATGTTGAGCGCGAGCTCGCTATGGTCAAAGTTGCCGGGCAAGGAGAGGCTCGGGTAGAGGCCTTGCGCATTGCAGAGTTGTTTCGCGTCAACGTCGTTGATACGACGACGCAAAGCTTCGTGTTTGAGATTACCGGTGCACCGGACAAAATCGACAGTTTTATCGCCCTTATGCGCGAACTTGGCCTAGTAGAGGTCGGTCGTTCTGGGGTTGTGGGAATGATGCGCGGCCCCAAAAGCGTTTAGGGCTGCGTGCAGAATTTTAAGGGAATAAGAATGCAAGTATATTACGACAAGGATTGCGATACCGACCTCATCAAATCGAAGAAGGTCGCAATCGTAGGCTATGGCAGCCAAGGCCATGCTCATGCACAAAATTTGCGCGATAGCGGTGTTGGCGAAGTGGCAATTGCCCTTCGTGAAGGCTCTGCAACGCGCGCCAAGGCCGAGGGCGCTGGCTTCAAAGTCCTCTCCAATAGCGAAGCGGCTGAATGGGCTGATCTGGTGATGATCCTTGCCCCTGACGAGCATCAGGCAGCAATTTGGGCAGATGATATTGCTGGCAAGATGAAGGCTGGCAGCGCTCTTGCATTCGCGCATGGTCTCAACATTCACTTTGGCCTGATTGAAGCGCCTGCCGATCTCGACGTGATCATGATTGCGCCCAAGGGCCCCGGCCATACTGTCCGCTCTGAATATCAAAAGGGTGGCGGCGTGCCATGTCTTGTGGCTGTGCATCAAGAATGCGAGAGCGGAAGCGGCAATGGCCATGCGAAAGCCCTCGCTTTGTCATACGCCAGCGCAGTCGGCGGCGGTCGTAGCGGCATTATCGAGACCAATTTCCGCGAGGAATGCGAAACCGATCTGTTCGGCGAGCAAGCCGTTTTGTGCGGCGGCATCACCCACCTCATCCAAGCTGGCTTCGAAACGCTGACAGAGGCAGGATACGCCCCTGAAATGGCTTATTTCGAATGCTTGCACGAGACCAAGCTGATCGTCGATCTGCTCTATGAAGGCGGTATCGCCAACATGCGCTATTCCATCTCGAACACGGCAGAATATGGCGACATCAAAACTGGCCCACGGATCATCACCGATGAAACCAAGGCAGAAATGAAGCGCGTATTGGAAGACATCCAATCGGGCCGTTTCGTCAAAGATTTCGTGCTCGACAACCGTGCAGGTCAACCTGAGCTAAAGGCTTCGCGCAAGGCGGCTGAACGCCATCCGATCGAGGAAACTGGCGCTCAATTGCGCGCTATGATGCCTTGGATTGGCGCCAATAAATTGGTCGACAAAGCCAAGAACTAAGCTGCCCTAAACAATGTATAGCTGGAATTGAAAGCGGGTTAGCGTAAGGCGGTGGACGATGTTTCGTTTCTACCATCTTGCGCTAGCCCCTTTTGCTTTTGCGGGGGCTGCAATGCTGGGTGGATGCGAGGCTTCGCCCGAACCTGCTGCAGCTCCAGCCCTATCTCCATCTCCGTCTCAATCTCCCGGGCCAACCCAGAACACTAGCGAGACGCAGCAGGCGTCACTTGCAGAGTTCGCTAAGGCGCAGCTTAATGCGCTTCAACCCGTTTCCTTTGCGCAAGGCCGCGAACATTGCGGCGTGATCTACAAGACCGCTGACGGCGAGCTGCGCGCAACCGAAACATTCACAGGAAGCCGCGCAGGATGCTCTTACAGCTTTACGCCCAAGCGCGGCGAAAAGGCGCTCGCAACCTTTCACACCCATGGCGCTCATAGTGATGACAATGGCGGAGAGACCCCCTCGCCCGCCGATCTCGCCGACGATATAAGGAATAGACTGACCGGATTTGTCGCCACACCTGGCGGACGCGTTTGGCGCAATGATTGGCGCGAGCAAAGCACACAGCAATTGTGCGGCTTGGGCTGCGTGGCTGCCGACCCAAGCTTCAAGGTTTGCGCCGCATTTGCTCCAAAACCTGCCTATAGCCTAGCGCAGCTAATCGAGCGATTTAGCGACAAACCGGAAGCCTGCTGATGGCCAGAAATCTGTTTATGGATAGTTCAAAGCAATTGATCATTGGCCTCGCATTATGCGCAGCGGCATGGCTGGCGGTCGTGAGCGGCATTGTGGGCGATGCAAAAGACGGCCCCTCGCAAAGCAATGAGCTAACTGAATATGCCCGCAAAACGCTGGATGATTTGCAAGCGCGCTCTTTCAAAGAGAACCGCGAGTTTTGCGGCGTCATCTATCGCACCGGCATGGATCAAATCACTCGGTCGCGGATCTTCATTGGCGATGAAAGCTCATGCGATTTCGAATGGGAGGAAACCCCTGTCAAAATCGCTCTTGCCAGCTTTCACACCCATGGCAGCTGGAATGCAGATTATGACAGCGAAGCGCCCTCGATACAGGACTTAGAAACCGATATTAACAGCAAGGTTTTGGGCTATATCTCAACGCCGGGCGGACGGTTGTGGGCGCTCGATTGGGACACGGGCACTGCCACTATCATTTGCGGCGAAGGGTGCCTTGCCAAAGACCCCAATTACCGGCCTTGCAATGCCTTTCCGCCGCAGCAAAGCTATAGCCTTGATGAGCTGCGCGAGCGGGTAAATTCCGATAAGGGCGAATGCTGATGCGACTGACCGATTGCCACAATATCGACGATTTTCGCAAGCTCGCCAAAGCCCGCCTGCCGTGGCCCGTCTTCGACTATATCGATGGCGCAGCTGACGATGAGCTGACCAAGGCGCGCAACACAATAAGCTATGACACATGCGATTTGGTGCCCGACGTGCTCGCTGGAGTGTCCCAAATTGACACAAGCTGCACCATTATGGGACAAAAAAGCGCGCTTCCCCTGATGCTCAGCCCCACAGCCGTGCAGCGCGCCTTTCATTGGCAGGGCGAAACAGCGGTCGCCAAGGCGGCAGAGAAATATGGGCTCTGGTTCGGCATTTCCAGCCTTGCGACACGCTCGATCGAGGAGATCGCTGCGCTGACTTCTGCGCCTAAGCTGTTCCAGCTCTATGTCCACAAGGATAAGGGCCTTAATGCCAGCATGATCGAGCGCTGTCAGGCGGCAGGCTTTAACGCGCTTGCGCTGACCGTTGATACGATTGTTTCAGGGAAGAGAGAGCGGTGTTTGCGCTCTGGCTTCACGACCCCGCCCCGCTTCACGCCAAGCGCATTGTTGAGCTATGCGACGCGGCCTTCATGGACCTTGAACTACCTAACCCGCGAAAGATTCACCCTCCCCAATCTCGACAGCCATGTGGCGCAAGGATCGAGCCAAGCGGTGAGCATTGCCGACTATTTCAACACTATGCTCGATACCTCGATGGATTGGGATACAGCAGCACGCATTCGTCAGGATTGGGGCGGCACGTTCTGTCTTAAGGGCATCATGAGCGCAGGCGATGCGCGGCGTGCGGTCGAGATTGGCGCAGATGCCATAATGATCTCCAACCATGGCGGACGCCAATTGGACGGCGGAAGAGCGCCTTTTGACCAATTGCCCGAGATTGTGGATGCGGTCGGCGGCGAGATAGAGATCATTTGCGACGGCGGCATAAGGCGCGGAACCCACGCTTTGAAGGCTCTTTGCCTAGGCGCCAATGCGGCCTCTGGCGGGCGGCTCTATCTCTATGCTTTGGCTGCTGCGGGGCAAGATGGGGTTGAGCGCGCCATTGCCATTTTGAAGGATGAAATTGAGCGCGGAATGCAGCTTATGGGGGTAACATCGCTCGACCAGATGACCGCGGGCCGCATTCGCTTGCGCTAGATTTAGCGCACCCTCAACTCAGCAAAGCAGTGAGATCAATCGGGCGCACGCCTGTTACCTCAAGCGCTCGATCTTCGCCTGTCATGTCCTTGGCTTTCAAAACGCGGTCACGCTCTTTCAGAATGTCGGCGATATCTCTGCGTGCCAACTGCAACAAGGCAGTCAGCCAGTCATTGATGAGCGGATCGCCTCGCTCTCCGCGCAGATCGAATCGCGACAGCGCTGCGATGATAGTGCTCGCCGGATAAAGGCATTCGTCCGTGACCCAGCGATTTGTCCCAAACCAGCGCAAAGGCAAACCATCATAGCCAATCGACAAAGCGGCAATATGCACCACATCAGCGCGCGCTGCGCCATCCTTCAACGGCGGTGGCGCAATCAAAGGTCCGCGTTCTGCATTGGCAAAGACATGGCCGCCCAAGAATAAGTGGAAATGGCCGTGCTCATCTGCCTCCCTCTCCTCGGGAGGGTGTGAATGGTAGAAATAGCGGCTCGATGCAGGGCCATTGACCACATCACCAGGCGGATAATGCGCATAAACTTCGGCCGTGCCATCTTCTGGCAACACTCTGCTCATCAATGGCAGACCGCTCTCGAACATCTGCGTTGTGCTGTTCATCAATAGGTCTTGGAAGGCCATGGAAATACGCTTTTCTGGTTAGTTCGACTTACCAAGCATCAAGCAAAGAGGCCCGCTTGGCATGGCGTTTGTTACAACAAATAGTAGGCAGCAAAAAGGGGACAGCAATTAAGCTGCCCCCTTTTGTGTGCCTGTTTGATTGCAAGGGCCATACCGCAATTTGGGATGGCCTATGCGCTCAGCCGATTACCGGCCTCGTGGCAAAGGCTGAACAACTGGGTTCGAGCGGAACACGATTTGGTTGCTGGCTGCACATGGGTTTGCAGCGCATGGGTT
>CAZTFZ010000099.1:0-6763 GCA_964613105.1 uncultured Porphyrobacter sp.
GCGATCAAGACGAAGCTGGACATTGCAAACAGCACAAAGCGCACCATCACCTTATTGGCGGTGACTTGAACAAGGCTGTGCGCGATGCGTAGGCCAACATAAATCCATGCCAGAAGCGCGTTTAAACCGTCGCCTTGGCCGACCAATGCAAGCACAATTGCAATCGCATAAAACAGCGTAGGTTGTTCGTGCAAATGGTTGTAATTATGCGCTTTCCATTGGATTCTGTCTGGCAGGAGCTTGTCCAAATCCGTGCCGGTTCCCCCTTGCAGATTGGACGTGTCGATGTCGGGCGATTTCGACATGGCGGGAATGCGCGTCGCATACATCCATAGCCACATGATCATGGTCCAAATGGTGAGCGCGACCAGCGGCTGGAGAATTTGTGCATCAATCATAGCAATGTTCCTTTTAGGCTGGTGCCAAGGATGGATCAAAAAACAGCGTCAAAGCGAGCGCTCGATACGTGAGATAAATAAGGGCAAGCGAGCTTGCCAAAAACAACACAAAGCGCATGGAAACTTTATTGACCAGAGATTGCCACAAGGAATGCGCAATCCGCAGTCCGACATAAATCCACGCAGCCAGTGTATCACCCGCGCTTGCCCCCATAATTGCGATGATGACGCAGACCGCGTAAAACAGCGTTGGCTGCTCGTGCAAATGGGTGAGGTTATGCGCTTTCCAATTCACTTTGTCGGAAATTCTCCCATCAAGGTCTTGGCCTCTGCTGCCGACAGAAGAACCGATATCGATACCGGCTTTGCTGGCTGCTGGAAGCCGTGTGCCTGCCATCCAAAACAGCATGACCAATGTCCATGCGACCAAAACGGCGGCTGGAGCTAACATTTGAGCTTGCATGACATGTGTCTCCCTCTTGACCCATGACTGGAACCAAGCGGAAGGATTGTCAATTGAAACCAAGCTGCACACAGTGTGCACGTTACACGGATATTATCCGCTATTTACGCCGCTGCTAAGCTTGCAGCCTACTGGCTCAAAACCGTGGCAAATTGGCTTGGATCAACATTGCCGCCAGTCAGCATGATGACTGTGCCCTCATCAAGTTCGACCTTCCCTGCCAGCGCTGCTGCCAGAGCCGCTGCGCCGCCTGGCTCCAAGACAAGCTGCAAATTGGTAAAGGCAAACAATTGCGCAGCGCGCACCTCGTCATCGCTCACCGTCACACCCGCCTCTGATCGGCCTTGCAACAGCGAAAGATTGAGCGGCTTGGTCGCTGTCGGCTGCAGAGCGTCGCATATGGTCGCAGGCGCGTCTGGGCCAGCATCGACCACTGCGCCCGTTTTCAAAGCCTGCCCGACCATATCCCATCCCACCGGCTCCACCGGAACGATCTGCGCGTCAGGGCATGCAAGCGACAAACCTGCTGCAAGCCCGCCGCCGCCGCAGCAGGCCACAAGGCGCGACGGTTCACGCCCCAATTGCTCCGCGATTTCTATGCCAGCGCTGCCCTGTCCTTCGATCACCCAAGGGTCACCAAAGGCATGAACCAGCGTTCCGCCATTTTGCTCGATGAGCTTTGCTGCCACCTGATCTCTGTCTTCGCCCGGCCTGTCATAGAGAACAACCTCGGCGCCCAAGCTCCGCGTTGCATCCAGTTTTACCTGAGGCGCATCGCGCGGCATCACAATTGTTGCGGCCATGCCCAATCGGCGCGCCGCCCAAGCCACACCTTGCGCATGATTGCCGCTGGAGACTGCGACAACGCCGCCCGCTCGCTCGCCTTGCGTCATGGCGCAAAGCCGGTTCCATGCACCGCGTATCTTGAAAGCGCCGATGGGCTGCAAATTCTCCGCTTTCACATGGACAGGCACTCCGCCAATCTCGACGACAAGTAAGGGGGTGGGCGGCAAAATCGCTGCCACTTGTCTAGCGGCTTCGATTACGCCTTTGCGGCTGGGGGTTATGCTCATATTGCAGTCCTAGCGCATTCAACTATTGCGCCAAGCACGAATTCATTTTGAGGCGAACAGCAATGTCACGAGTGTTGGTTATTGGGGCAGGCGGGGTCAGCTCTGTCTGCGTGCACAAAATGGCGCAATTGAGCGCGATTTTCTCTGACATCCACCTAGCCAGCCGGACCAAGGCCAAATGCGATGCCATCGCTGCCTCTGTTAAGAGCCGCGAGGGCGCGGATATTAGCGCCTATCAAGTGGACGCAGAAGACGTGGGCGCGCTCACCCAATTGATCCGCCAGATAGAGCCTGCTCTGGTCGTCAATCTTGCGCTGCCCTATCAAGATTTGCCGATAATGGACGCCTGTTTAGAGGCCGGTGTGCATTATCTCGACACTGCCAATTACGAGCCAAAGGATGAGGCGAAATTCGAGTATAAATGGCAGTGGGACTATCAAGAGCGTTTCAAGGAGGCAGGCCTGATGGCCTTGCTTGGCAGCGGTTTTGACCCGGGTGTCACATCGGTTTTCACCATGTGGCTGCGCAAGCATAAGCTCAAAACCGTGCGTCTGCTTGATATCTTGGATTGCAATGGCGGCGACCATGGACAGGCCTTTGCGACCAATTTTAACCCAGAGATCAACATCCGCGAAGTGACTGCTCCCGCTCGTCATTGGGAAAATGGCCAGTTTGTTGAGACGCCCGCGCTTGCGACCCATCACAGTTTCAACTTTGCCGAAATTGGCCCGCGCGAGGCCTATCTCATGTATCACGAGGAGCTTGAGAGCCTCGCGAAATTCGTGCCCGAGCTAGAGCGAGCGCGGTTCTGGATGACCTTTGGCGATGAGTATATCAAGCACCTAACCGTGCTGCAAAATGTCGGCATGACGCGGATTGATCCGGTGATGTTCCAAGGCCAAGAGATCATTCCTCTGCAATTTCTGGCGAGCGTTTTGCCCCAGCCTGAAACCTTGGGAGAAAGCACTAAGGGCAAGACCAATATCGGGGTGATCGCTACAGGCGAAGGGAAGGAAGGCGGCGAGGCAACCTTCTACATCAACAATATTTGCAGCCACGAAGCCGCTTTTGAAGAAACCGGCAATCAAGGCGTGAGCTATACCACTGGCGTGCCCGCAATGATCGGCGCTGCGCTGATGCTGCAAGGCATTTGGTCAAAATCGGGCGTTGTGAATATGGAAGAAATGGACCCCGACCCCTTTATGGCAATGCTCAATAAGCACGGCCTGCCGTGGCAAGTGACAGAGCTTGATGGACCGGTTGCGTTTTAGAGATGCCTTGCCTTGGACCAGCTAAGGGCAAGCGCTAGGGACCGGAAACGATCACGCAGCTTGGATCGCCAGCACAGACAACGGATTTGCGAAAGTTTGAGAGCGCTTGCATGTTGCTTTGCGCCATGCGGATATATGTATCGAGCACCCATTGCGACCAAATATCAGCGGTTCCAGCAAAGCGCGCAGCCTGCATGGCGGGCGGAGCGCTGCCCTGTGCGAATGGGTCTTGAACCTCGGTTTGTGGATTTAGGTTGAGGAACAGGCTGGCTGGCACGATCCAACCACCCATGCGGGCATATTTGTCGGCTGGTGCAACAAACATATGGACGCCGCTTGCGGGCGTCTTGCTCTTGTCCAAAGAGCCGTGAATGACGAGCCCAGCGATCTTGTAACGTCCTTTTCCAGCGCGCGTGCCTTCCGCGATGAAGGCTTCGCCAGAGCCGCGATTGTCGAGCAATTTGGCGTTTTTCATGGGGTGCTGGGCGAGGATTTTAACATTGGTAATGCCGCCCTCTTTCGCCGAAGCCAAGAAAGCGGCCCGTTTGTTGCCGCCTGGCGTGCCAAAAAACCAAACCGCGCTTCCCATATGCAGTTTGACGGCCGAGACGTTGGCACGCGGCTTATGCATGTATTTCATGCCGTTTTCGCCGTCACCCAATTCGACTCTTTGCCAGCCTTCAAACCCTTTAACCACAAAGCCATCGACAATTGGGACAGGCGCTTGGCTCAAGAGTGGCGCTGGCAAAAGAGCGCTCAGCAGCATAAAGGCAAAAGCAAGCTTGAATTTGCGCATGGGGTCAGTCCCTTCAATCCTCGATAGATTGACAATATTGCGCAGAATTGTGACCTCTTCAAGGCAGCATTTGCCTCTCTATTTTGAGACCCACACATGGAAACTCACATGCAAACAAAAGCCGGCGACCCGGGCGCTTTTGCCGATTTTGACCTCAATCGGGTGGACAGCCCGTCCTTCGTCATTGATGCGGCCAAATTGCGCGCCAATTGCCAGATTTTGGCCGATATTCGCGATGAAACAGACGCGCAAATGCTGCTTGCTTTGAAAGCATTTAGCATGTGGTCGGTTGCGCCGATGCTGGGCGAATATCTTGACGGGGTCTGCGCTAGCGGCTTGTGGGAAGCGCAGCTCGCAAGCGAGTTCTACGATGGCGAGATAAGCACTTTTGCGCCGGCCTATAAACCTGATGAGCTGGAGGAGATTTGCAGGCTTTCAGACCATGTCGTGTTCAATTCTCCAACGCAGCACGCGCGCGCCGCGCTAATCCTCGATCATGCCCGCACAATGGGCGGCGGCTTTGATGTGGGGCTGCGGCTCAATCCTATGGTTGCAACGGGCGAGACCGCCAAATACGATCCCAGCGCGCCTGGATCGCGGCTTGGCTTTCCAATCGACCAGCTAACGCCAGAGCATATGGAAGGCATTGACGGCATCCACTTTCACAATCTGTGCGAGCAGGGGTTTGAGCCATTGCGCGCCACATGGGACCGCGTTTTCGATGCGATCGAACCGTGGTTTGGTCATTTGAAATGGATCAATATGGGCGGCGGGCACCATATCACCCGCGATGATTATGAGCGTGATGAGCTGATTGCGTTTTTGTCCGACGCGCGCGAGGATACAGGCGCGCAAATCTATCTGGAGCCGGGTGAGGCGGTGGCTTTGGACGCTGGCATATTGGTCGGCACAGTGCTCGACACAGGGTGGAACGAGGTTCCGCTGGCGATCACAGATGTTTCTGCGACATGCCACATGCCGGACGTGTTAGAGGCGCCCTATCGCCCCGCAATGCTCCATGAAAAGCCTGAAGCAGACAAGCCTGCGATCCGCCTTGGCGGCCCTTCATGCCTAGCGGGCGATGTGATCGGCGATTACCATCTGCCGGTTGCAGCAGAGCCAGGGCAGCGCTTCGCATTTCTCGATCAAGCGCATTATTCAATGGTCAAAACCAACACGTTCAACGGTGTGCCTTTGCCCAGCATCTACCTCTGGGATAGCGAGACCGATGCGCTCGAACAGGTGAAAAGCTTTGGCTATGAGGATTTCCGCAACCGCCTAAGCTAAGGGTTTCGTTTGGCGCTCACTTTAAGCGGGTTTGCAGCGCATAGCAGGAAGCCTGTATCCCAGCGCCCATACCAGCGCTTTTCCTAGGGCGTTGTTTGCGCTTGAAATCAGACAATTTGCCCCTATATGCGATTTCCTCGCTGCTTGCGGATTCGACTAGGCTGGACAAGCCAAATTCGGGGCCGAGTTCTGACAGCAGTCCGTAGATAACGACCCATGTGAACCGAGGTTCGACAAACATGGCTTTTAGGGGGTCACTTGAGTTGCACGCTTTTACTGACGCCAAGGCCGTCGTCGCGGGCCTTCGCCCCGATGAACCTGTCATCCTCAACCGCCCACATGCCGCGAAGCGCGCTGCGCATTTCTTTGCCAAGAACTTCCCGGGCAAATCGCTCTACGCTGTAAAGGCCAACCCTTCGCCCGCATTGCTCAGCATTGTGTGGGAAGCAGGGATCACCCATTTCGACGTTGCCTCTATCGCTGAAGTGCGATTGGTGCGCAGCGTGCTGCCTGAGGCTGAACTGTGCTTTATGCATCCGGTGAAATCGACAAGCGCAATCGCCGAAGCCTATCACAAGCATGGCTGCAAAACCTTCAGTCTCGACAGCGCAGAAGAGCTTGCGAAAATCGTCGAAGCCTGCCGCAATGAAGCAGGCGAACCAGCGCAAGACCTAAGGCTGTGCGTGCGCATCCGCGTTTCTAGCGAATATGCGGAACTCTCGCTCGCGTCCAAATTTGGCTGCGAACAGGGCGAAGCGCCCGCTTTGCTCCAAGAAGCGCGCCAGCATTGCGATTGGCTCGGCGTGTGTTTCCACGTTGGCAGCCAAGCGATGAGCCCCTTTGCCTATGTGCAGGCGCTCGACCGGACGCGGGCTGCGATTGCAGAGGCCAGCGTGGTGATTGACATGATCGACGTTGGCGGAGGGTTCCCAAGCGTTTATCCCGGTATGGAACCGCCCCCGCTTGAGGATTATTTTGCGCTCATCCACACCCATTTCGATGCTCTGCCCATTGCTTACAATGCAGAGCTGTGGTGCGAGCCGGGCAGGGCCTTGGCAGCGGAATATTCCTCGCAAATTGTGCGGGTGGAAAAGCGTCGCGGCGCAGAATTATACATCAATGACGGCTCTTACGGGGCGATGTTTGACGCTTGCCATGTGGGCTGGAAATTCCCTGTGCGCGCTCTAGAGGATGACCTCATCAAGCCGCATATGGATTTCGCATTCTTTGGCCCGACCTGCGACGATGCTGACTATATGCCCGGACCCTTCTCTTTGCCCGAGGATGTTCAAGCCGGTGACTATATCGAAGTCGGTATGCTGGGGGCTTATGGCGCAGCGATGAAGACCGATTTTAACGGCTTTGGCGGCGTTCAAGAAGTGATCGTGATCGATGAACCCATGGCGAGCCTGTTTGACGGCAGCCGTTCGCGAGCACCCGCAGATAATGTGGTGAATTTGCGCTAGGTTCTTGGC
>CAZTFZ010000100.1:0-1903 GCA_964613105.1 uncultured Porphyrobacter sp.
ATCAGGCAGCTGTTGAAAACGCTTCTTCGCCCAGCGCCATCAGGCTATCACTGCCCGCTTCCAGCTTGCGCCGCAAAGAGCCAGCATCGGGCAAGAAACGATCCATATAATAGCGAGCAGTCTGAAGCTTGCTTTCGTAAAAGCTTGCATCCTCTGGATTGCCAGCAAGCTTCTCTTGAGCGACCTTGGCCATTCTGAGCCACATAAAGCCGATCGTCACAATGCCCATAATGTGCATATAGTGATGCGCGCCTGCCCCCAGATGATTGGGATTGCTCATCGCGTTCTGCATGAACCACATGGTCGCCGCTTGTTGTTGCTCAAGCGCCTTTTCGAGCTGCGCGGCCATATCTTTAAGGCCGTCATTGTCCTTAGCCGACGCAATTTCATCGCCGATCAATTTGAAATAGGCTTGGATTGCCGCGCCGCCATTGCTGGCAAGCTTACGGCCGCACAAATCCATCGCTTGCACGCCGTTAGTGCCCTCATAGATCATGGCAATCCGGCTATCGCGCACGAACTGCTCCATGCCCCATTCCTTGACATAGCCATGACCGCCAAAGACCTGTTGCATGTTGTTGGCAACCTCATAGCCCTTATCGGTGCCATAGCCCTTGATGACAGGGGTCAAAAGGCCAATCATCTCATCGGCTTCCGCGCGTTCTTCCTCGGTTTGCGCCTTGTGCGAAAGATCAACCAGCAATGCGCCCCAAAGGCACAATGCTCGCATCCCTTCGTTAAAGGCTTTTCCGTCCATCAACATGCGGCGCACATCAGGGTGTACGAAGATTGGGTCAGCCTTTGCCTCTGGCTCTGCCGGGCCGGTAAGAGCGCGGCCTTGACGTCGGTCAAGCGCATAGGTCACTGCATTTTGATAGGCGACTTCTGCCTGAGCCAGGCCTTGAATGCCAACGCCCAAACGCGCCGCATTCATCATGACGAACATGGCAGCGAGGCCTTTGTTTTCCTCGCCGACCATCCAGCCTGTCGCGCCGTCATAATTGAGCAGACAGGTCGCATTGCCATGGATGCCCATCTTCTCTTCAATGGAGCCGCAAGAAACGCCATTTCGCTCGCCGGGCTGTTCATCGGCATCAAGAATAAACTTGGGCACGACGAACAGCGAAATGCCTTTAGAACTGTCTGGCGCGCCCGGGGTTTTCGCAAGCACAAGGTGGATGATGTTGCTGGTAAGGTCATGCTCGCCAGCTGAGATGAAAATCTTGGTGCCCGTTATCGCATAGCTGCCATCCCCATTGGGTTCTGCCTTAGTGCGGATCATGCCAAGATCAGTGCCGCAATGCGGCTCTGTCAAATTCATCGTACCCGACCACTCGCCAGAGATCATTTTGGGGACATACATGGCTTTCTGCTCGTCACTGCCCTTGGCAATCAACGCCGAAACCGCGCCCGCAGTAAGACCGGGATACATGCCAAAAGCCTGATTGGCAGTGCCGACATATTCCTCAAGCGCAAAGCCCAAAACATGAGGCAGACCTTGGCCGCCGAACTCTTCTGGTTGGGCGAGCGTGCCCCAGCCCGCTTCGCAATGCTGAGCATAGGCCTCTTTAAAGCCATCAGGGGTGGTCACAGAGCCATCGGCATGACGTGTGCAACCTTGCTCATCTCCGATCTGGTTGAGCGGCGCGAGCACTTCTGAGCAAAACTTGCCTGCTTCATTCACAACCGCTTCGATCATATCGGGCGTGGCATTTTCAAAACCTGGCAGATTGCCATAGCTCGACAAATCGAGCAGCTCGTTGATTACAAAACGCGTGTCGCGTGTGGGGGCTGTATAATTGGGCATATTTTCTATCCTTACTTTGGATCAGCAAATCGGGGGACGCTGCATCAGCGCTCATTGCTCGGTTCTAAGGGGCTCGGTTCTAAGGGGCTTGGTTCT
>CAZTFZ010000100.1:2003-6748 GCA_964613105.1 uncultured Porphyrobacter sp.
ATGGTTTAAGATATTGCTCTTATTTTGATGGACTTACCGTCTCAACGTGACTGATAAACTCGGTCAATTCCTTGATCGAGCTGTCGATATCGGTGCGTTGCCGCTTCAATTTGGCAACATGCTGGCGGCATTTCTCGATCGTGACGCGGCGCTGTTCAACCCGGCCATCACCAAGGTCGTATAGGTCGATCATCTCGCGAATTTCGTTCAGCGAAAATCCGACATTCTTGGCCCGCATTATCCATGCAAGGCGCGCTCTGTCTCGCTTGGAATAAATCCGCGTCATCCCAACCCGCGAAGGAGCAATCAAACCTTCGTCCTCGTAAAATCGCAAGGCGCGCGCCGTGCAATCAAATTCAGACGTAAGATCAGAAATCGAGAATTGCTCACGTTCAAGCAAATCAGGCCGATCAAGCAAAGCGCCTGAGTTGCCCGACGCGGGGGTTACCCCACCATTCTGGCCATCGGCGTGCTGGCCACCGGATTCGGTCATAGTCTTGCTCATGCGAGCAGATATAACCACGCCTTACGTAAACGTCAATCGTTGACGGAAACGAGAGTGTCGCTTTGAAGTGACCGGTAAAAACAGCTGCGCTCGCCCGTGTGGCACGTAGGACCCGCCGCCTCTACTGTCAGCACCAAGGCATCTTGATCGCAATCAACCGCTATGTCTTTAACCGCCAGAACATTCCCCGAAGTCTCGCCCTTCTTCCAGAGCTTGCCGCGCGACCGAGAATGGAAATGGGCAAAGCCTGTGCTGCGCGTCATTTCGAGCGCCTCTTCATCCATGAAGGCTACCATCAAAACAGCTCCATCCACAGCATCGACAACAACGGCGGTCAACAAACCAGCGGCATCAAACTTCGGGATGAAGCGAGAGCCTTGCTCAATCTCTGCCTTCGAAAAACTCATCTTTTGCTGCGTCCTCGCGATAAATACCGCGCCACCGTTAGCCTGCATTGGCGCTTGCCTCAACGCCGCATAGCTGTTGCAAGATTGGCACAATTTGCATGCAAAATGGATCAAAAGCACAAATGAGGGTTTGATCAGGGTCGCTCTAGTGGAATTACACCAGCTTTCGTACTCTTGTGTACAGGAAATTTAGAACACCGGCATCGCAGCCTGCCTTATTGGCGCGGCGCATCCGGCAACGATGAGGGATAGGGTCACGGCGAAAACTGGGGGGTTACGCTAACTCTGCAAAGAGGATCCAATGCTATTCGTCACGTGGCGCCCGAGGCTGTAATGGCCTTGGGCGTTTCGTGTTTTTAGGCGCGAAAGAAATGGGCTCCCCAACGCTATTAAACCGCTGGCTGACCAAACCCGCGCCCCGGCAACACTCGTGCAAAGCAAGCAATCACAACATGCCTTGCGCCTGCATCTTTTAAAGCCCGCACGCAGGCCTCGCTGGTTGCTCCACTGGTCAACACATCATCCACCAGAATGATGTCGCGCCCCGCAATGCTCCGCTTCTTGCTGCGCGGAACCACGATAGCCTCAGCCAGCATTTGCTTACGCGCCTCTGCACCAAGCCCTCCAAGGGGCGGCGTCCGCTTGCGGCGTCTCAACCCATCAACCAGTAATGCGCCCTGCCCGATCTTCGCCAATTCACGCGCCAGCAGGGCCGATTGGTTGAAGCCTCTTTGCCAAATCCTCAGCCTGTGAAGGGGCACCGGCACAAGCAAAGGCTCGTCAAGCCTGCCCGCCAACGGGCCAAGCTGCGCAGCGATCAACCGCGCGAGCATTGCTGACAAAGTGATTTTGCGGCCATGTTTGAACGACAGTATCAATTTGCGCGAAGTGTCCGTGTAAACCGTGGCTGCCGCGATGCCGCTGTGCTGGGGAGGATAAGCAAGGCAAGCATCGCACAAACCCGCCTCATCGGCCTGACCAAGATCAGACCCACCCAGAGGCGATTGGCAGGCTGCGCAGGAGCGGCCACTGGGGATTTCCAATGTTGACCAGCAGGAAAGGCACAGCCCATTTTGATCGCCCACACCCTCCCCGCAAGCTGGGCAGCGCGGGGGATAGATGAGATCAACCAGCGGGGCGAAACTCTCTGCGATGATCGACATGGCGGGTTCAACCAAACCTGATTGGGCCGTGACGCAGAGCCGATTTGCATGTCTGGACCTCTTGCAACTCATTGGCAAGCGCGGCACGGGTGCTTGCGTGACCCAAGCCAAAGTTCCTTCCATCTTTTCAAGCCGACGAAAGCAACTGCGCGCGATCCGTGCTGCGAACCGCCAGGCCGCTGGAAATGACGCTGCCCATTGGCTCACCGATGCGATGGCTGAGGACATTGTGGAGCGGATTGGCTTCATGCAGCTTGAGCCAAAGACGGCGCTTATCATTGGCTCGGGCGCGGCCACCATTGCCAGCTTCCTTGAGAATACCGATTGCTCGGTCCAATGCCATGACGCGGGCGAGCTTGACGAGGAAAGCCCCTTTGCTGGCGATGCCTACGATCTCATCATCAGCCTAGGCTCGCTCGATACGGTCAACGATCTACCGGGAGCCTTGCTGCATACCCGCTCTGCTTTGCGCGCTGGGGGCATATTCATCGCTGCAATTTTGGGCGCTGGGAGTCTTCCCCAGATGCGCTCGATAATGCTCGAAGCAGATGCGGAACGGCCCGCTGCTCGGATACACCCTTTCGTTGACAATCGCTCGGCCACGGCTTTGCTCGAACGCGCTGGCTTTGCGCGCCAAGTGGTCGATGCGCATGAGCTCAGCGTGCGCTATTCCAGCTTCGAGCGGCTTGTCTCTGACTTGCGCGATCAAGGGCTGACCAATGTCTTGCGCGATGCGCCGCCGCCGCTCTCTAAACCCGCCTTAATGCGGGCTAAGCGCAGGTTTAACGCAGCGAAAGACGATGATGGAAAGGTCACAGAAACCTTCGCCATTCTCACTCTAACTGGCTGGAACGGCCAAAATTAGCCCGCTCTAAGCGCCGCCTGCGCTGCTGCGAGCCGAGCAATCGGCACGCGATATGGCGATGCGCTGACATAATCCAAACCTGTCTGCTCGCAGAAATCGATGCTGGCAGGATCGCCGCCATGCTCGCCGCAAATGCCAAGCTTCAAGCCATCGCGTGACGCCCGTCCGCGCTCTGCCGCAAGCTCTACCAGCTGGCCAACACCCTCAACATCAAGGCTCACGAAAGGATCGCGAGGGAAGATGCCTTTATCGACATAGGGCCCAAGGAAGCGCGCAGAATCGTCCCGAGAAACACCCAGAGTTGTCTGCGTTAAGTCATTGGTTCCAAAGCTGAAAAACTCTGCATGACTAGCGATCTTATCGGCCATCAAAGCCGCTCTTGGTAGCTCGATCATAGTTCCAACAAGATAATCGACGCGCATGCCGACCTCTTCGAAAACCGCCTCAGCAGCAGCATCAATGACCGCTTTCAAGAGCTCAAGCTCGCGCGCTGTCGCGACCAAAGGCACCATGATTTCAGGCACAGGCGGCTCACCCGCTTTCTTTGCAACAGCACAAGCCGCCTCAAAAATAGCGCGGGCCTGCATCTCGTAAATCTCGGGGAAGGTAATCCCAAGCCGGCAACCACGGTGGCCCAGCATCGGGTTAAACTCGTGCAATTCCTCGGCCCTACGCCGCAAATGATCAACGCCCAGCCCGGTTGCCTCTGCAAGATCAGCAAACTCTGCGTCACCTGTCGGCAAAAACTCATGCAAAGGCGGATCAAGCAAGCGGATCGTACAAGGAAGCCCCGCCATCACCTCAAAAATCGTGACAAAATCAGCGCGCTGTTCGGGCAGCAAAACCGCAAGCGCATCGCGGCGCCCGCGCTCGTCCTCAGCCAAAATCATCTGGCGAACCGCGCTAATCCGCGCTGCGTCAAAGAACATATGCTCTGTGCGGCACAGCCCAATACCCTCAGCGCCAAATTGCCGCGCCATCTCGCAATCGGTCTTTGTTTCAGCATTGGTGCGCACACGCATCCGGCGATGGACATCAGCCCATTCCATCAAAGTGCCAAAGTCGCCCGCAAGCTCTGGCTTGATCGTCGCGACCTCGCCCAGCATTACCTCGCCAGTGCCGCCATCAATGGTGATGATATCGCCCTCGGCCATCTCTTTTTGGCCAATGCGAAGCACGCGCGGCGCGCCCTCTTCCAAGCGGGGAATCGAAACCGCACCTGCGCCTGAAACACAAGGCCGCCCCATGCCGCGCGCGACAACCGCTGCGTGGCTGGTCATGCCGCCGCGCGCAGTCAAAATGCCGGTTGCAGCATGCATGCCGTGAATATCTTCTGGGCTGGTCTCAACCCGCACCAAAATAACCTTCTCGCCGCGCTCCGCCCATTGCTCTGCCGTGTCAGCGTCAAGCACAATCTTGCCCGAAGCAGCGCCAGGTGAGGCAGGTAATCCGCTGGTTAGAACATTGCGCTCTGCATCGGGATCAAGCGTTGGGTGAAGCAATTGGTCAAGCGCCATGGGATCGACCCGCAAAATCGCCTCTTTCTGGTCGATCAGCCCCTCGCCCACCATATCAACCGCCAGCTTCAAAGCGGCAGAAGCGGTGCGTTTGCCGCTGCGCGTTTGCAGCATCCACAATTTGCCGCGCTCAACCGTAAACTCAATATCCTGCATGTCGCGATAATGCGTTTCGAGCAGATCGAACACGCGGGCTAGCTCGCCATAAGCCTCGGGCATCGCCTCTTCCATGCTCGGCTTTTCAGCGCCAGCAGCCGCGCGCGCGGCCTTGGTCAGATATTGCGGCGT
>CAZTFZ010000101.1:0-6733 GCA_964613105.1 uncultured Porphyrobacter sp.
CCAGCACTGCCGCTTTGCAACAGAGGCTATTGGTGGTTGTCGTCAGTTTGGAGGGGATTGCGCGGTGCCTGCGCTTGTCAGCCTTTGGCAGGTAGGAATTGAGTCCTTTCTTAATGGAATGTGCAATATCGTCGTGATAGCGTTATCCTTTGAGCGCGGACCAACTTTGAGAGTCTAGGAATGCAGACAGCCAAGAAAGAACGCATCGTCTTGTTCGATGCTGAATGCGTCCTTTGCTCAGCCAATGCGAAACTCATTCTCACACATGATCGGCATGAAATATTTCTGCTCGCTTCTATGCAAGGTGAAGTCGGAGCTCGGCTATTCGCAGAGAACGGGCTTGACCCTAAAGACCCCTCCACAATTCTAGTAATTGAAGAAAATCTGGTTCGCAGGGATAGCGATGCCGTTCTTTCGATATATGAGAACCTGAGCTTCCCCTGGAATCTGATGCGGGTTTTCAGGCTGGTTCCAGCAGCCCTTCGTGATCCCATCTATCACTTCATCGCACGCAACCGCTACCGGATCTTCGGTCGGCGCGATACTTGCTGGTTGCCGCCCGAACACTACAGATCACGCGTCCTTTGAATGCTAACAGGAAACGCGACAATGAGGGTTCTAATTCTTGGCGGATATGGGGTGTTTGGAGGGCGATTGGCGCAGTTGCTGCGTGACGTCGCAGGTTTGACGATCTTCATCGCCGGACGAGATGAGAAGAAAGCAACCGAGTTTTGCGCTTCGATAAAAGGTGCCACTCACATAGAACCTTGTGTGCTTGACCGAAAGGATACGGCCAGCGCCCTGACAGAGCTTAAACCAGACCTGTTGGTGGATGCCTCTGGTCCATTCCAGCAGTATGGTGAGGCACCCTATGCTGTCGTTGAAGCCTGTATAGATGCTGGAGTAAACTACCTAGATTTCGCCGATGGCGCCGACTTTGTTTTCGGAATTTCGAAGTATGATCAGTGCGCCAAGGATGCGGGCATCTATGCCCTATCGGGCGTTAGCAGTTTCCCTGTTCTGACTGGGGCTGTTTTGCGCGAATTTGCCAAGACTATGGAGATTGAGAAAGTGACTGGCGGAATTGCTCCGTCGCCATATGCAGGGATCGGTCTCAATGTTATGCGCGCTGTCGTCGGATATGCTGGCACTCCAGTTAAATTGCGGCGCGATGGCGTGGACGCTTTTGGCGTAGGTCTTGCCGAAAGCCGACGTTTTACAATCGCAGTTCCAGGGCGGATGCCGCTTCGCAACATCCACTTTTCGCTGGTTGATGTGCCGGATTTGCAGGTCATTCCGCCTCAACATCCAACGCTAACTGACATATGGATGGGCGCAGGACCTGTTCCCGAAGTGCTGCACCGTGCGCTCAACCTCTTAGCTAAAGCGCGCCACCTGCTCGGCTTGCCCTCACTCGTTCCGCTATCACGCCTTTTCTATAGCGTGCTGAACCAGATGAAATTTGGAGAGCATCGAGGCGGTATGTTCGTTGCTGTTTCGGGGCGAGCGAACGGAAGAGTGGCTGAGAAGAGCTGGCACTTGCTCGCTGAAGCTGACGATGGACCCTTTATTCCATCGATGGCAATAGAGGCGATCGTTCGAAAAGCGATGGCAGGTGACCGACAGAGGATTGGCGCTCGGCCAGCTATCAATGCGCTCGAGTTATCCGACTATGACAAGCTGTTTAACGGTCGAACAATTCACTCTGGAATCCGCGACGATTTGGCGCAAGGTCCGATCTATCGAACTGCCCTAGGGTCTGCATTCGACAGCTTACCTCCCCAAGTGATCGCATTGCATGACAGCGTAGTTGAAAGACGATGGATCGGAACGGCTAAGGTGCGCCGGGGCTCCGGTTTGCTTGCCAGAATTGTCGCTCACTGCATCAGCGCACCGCCAAGCGGAGATGACACCCCAGTCACAGTCACCTTCAAGCCAGATGACCAAGGGGAATTGTGGACCCGCGATTTCGGAGGCAAGCTATTCAGATCGCATCAGCGGCTGGGTGAAGGGAAAAACGCGCATCTGATCGTGGAGAAGTTCGGTCCAATAGATGTCTCATTGGCCCTCGTGATGGGGGAAAATCGGCTTAGGCTGATGCCAAGGCGTTGGTCTATATTTGGAATAGCCTTGCCCAAAAGCTTGCTTCCCAAAGGGAACACCTTTGAATCGCAAGAGGATGAGCTTTTCAAATTTGACGTAGAGCTCGCTGCTCCGTTGGTGGGGTTAATTTGCTCCTATAAAGGAACTTTGAAACCGCAACAAGAATGACCGCAATTGGGCCGGAAGCGGCGGTCCGATTTTGAGGGGTGAAGGCGGACAAATCTATAGGCGTGAGCAAGGCCGAGTGAGCAAAGCTATTGGCCATCGCCAATGTCTTGGAAGCCAGCGCTCACAATGCCATCCGAAACCAATTCCTTGATTAGCGCGTCGTCATGCGATGGGATCAAAAGCAGTTCAGGCTCCTCATGAGCCAGAGCGATGAGTGCGGCCAGCTGATTGTAAACCGGAGAGCGTTCTTCGGGTTCGGGCATGAGCACGTCTTGCATCAAGCGCGATCGGCCACGTTCATTGCGAATGTTGGATGCATTCCAGACAATATCGCCAAGGAACAAAACTTCGCTTCCATCCTGCATCCGAACGAAGATCACAGCGCTTCCCGGGGTGTGACCGGGAGCTGGAAGCATAACAACTCCCGGCGCCACCACGCTCGGCTCAGTGCTTGATAAAGGGGTCAGCCGCTCCAAAGGGGCTGGCACGGCTCCGTCAGTTGCATATTTGGCTGTCCCAGCGATTTGCTCGCGCGTCATCCTTAGCGCAGCTGCGACTTTGGGCAGATCATCATAGCGAGCCAGAAAGCCCATATGATCTGCGTGCTCGTGGGTGACTATGATGCGGCGGGCCTTGCCCATCGCTTGGCGAACCTGCGCAAACCCTTCGGCGTTAAATTGGTCATCAGGGCTGAACTCTTCCCACACGGTTTCGTCCATGCCGACGTCGATCAGCGTGTCCCCCCAATCTGATTTGAGGCGGAAGGATGTTCGGTTCATGACGATATTCTCAGCAAACAGACCCGCTTCAACCGCGAAGCTCGGCAGCTGCCGCGAACCGACCGAGGCCACTTCTATCGTTTGCGGCAATTCGGCTGGATCAGCTTCAGATAGAGTGCGCAGCTCGTCGATCCTAAAGTTGAAACCGGGATCGCTTGGCAGTCCGCCATCAATAACGAAGTAATAGGCTAGGCCGCCTATTGCCACCAAGAGCATCAACAGCCCAAGTCCGATCCGTTTGCCTAGTGACATCGCGCCGCCCTTTATCCACTACCCAAATGCGTGCGCCAAATAGGCCGCAGCATCGGGCACATCGATCATCATCGAGCCAAAGTAGAACACGCAGACAAGCGCGGCCCAGACTGCAAAGGCGGAAGGCCATTTGATTGCATCACGCCAGCGCCACAATGCGATCATCCCCGGGGTCCAGAAAATGATGTGAAACAAAGAGACTTGGCCAGCAAGAACAGGCGTGTCCGAGCCCCAAAAGCCGACCACGACGACCAAATGGCTAATGACGAAACCAGCAAAGACCCAGCGCGCGGCACCATGGTTTTTGAGGAAGGCAATGGCCGCAAGATTGTTTAGCATCATCAACCCAAGCCAAACCTTCACATAGATCGGCAGATTGTCGCGTGCTGCTTCGTCCCATGCGTCCAATGGGCCGGGCGCTGCGGCCAGAATATCAAGCATCATTGTCGTCTGCTCTTTCGCTGTCAGGCCCTGCGCCCGTCTCTTGCGCATAAAGTTCAGGAAGGAAATCCGCCAAAATGCCCATTTCCTCAATCGCGTGAGTCATCAGATTGGTCGCCATTTCTTCATCGATCAGAAGATTGCGCGCCAGCCATGTGTTGCCTGCCATGCCTTCTGGGGACCAAACCCGCTCATTGCTGCCCGACACTTCGGCGCGTTTCGAAACATGGCCCATCCAGAAAACCGAGCGCATTTCTGCGCCAAATTCCCTGTCGCGCAGGATATGGCACATGGTGCTGAAATTCATCGGTTCCTCCAAAGCGCCAGCATAGGCGCAAATCGCTGCCTTTCCGGGCGCATCTTCCCAATCGGGTAAAATCTCAGTTGGCTCTACAAATTGGATACGAAATTTGTGAACGGTCGGATCCCTACCAATGGTTTCATGCACCAAATGCGCTGCACCTATGATTTCACCGGGGCTTTTGTTCTCCCAATCCATCCATTTATGCGCCTTGGGATGCCAACGCATGTAATGCTCTGTCGTTTGCATATAATCGGCAAACCACCAGCGGACCATTTCGGCCTTCACCTCGGGCATTCGGGTCAATGCACGAACTTTATAAACGCCGTTCGACTGCCGCTCTACCCCGGTTTCAAAGCCCGTATATCCCTCATCCAAGATGCCCGAAACATCCCGGTGAGCCGCAAAGGGGTTCCAGCCAAAAATGCCGAACGCCAGCAAAACGACAGCGATAATCGCGAACCAGCGTTTCTTCATTGCGCTCTCCCATCTAAGAATTGCCTTGCATTATTCTTTGGTCATAGAATAAATCAATGAATATTCTAAGGGTATAGAAATTATGCAAATCTGACTGGAGTTCTCACAAGCGCACAATGACTGACAATCAGACCAAATCAGGCCAGAAGGTTGAACGTGGGCGCGGCAGGCCTAGGGGCAAAGCCACCTTCGCCTCACGCAATGCTCTGCTATTGGCAGCAATAGAAGCCTTTGGTGATCGCGGGTTTGACGGCGCATCGCTCAAGCAGATTGCAGATGCAGCCGGTGCTGACGTTGCTCTTACCCGCTATTACTTCGGCTCCAAAGAGGGCCTATGGAAAGCTGCAATCGATCATCTGGCCGAGCAATTGGCCAAAGAGCTGCAAGAGACCTTTACAGCCGAGCACACAACCAATGCAGGGACCATGAAGGCCGCCATCCGCTGGTTTGTGGACATGTCAGCGCGATGGCCGCAAGTCAGCCGCATCATCGTTTTTGAAGGCGATGGTGACGAGGCCCGCCGCGACTATGTGGTAGAGCGGTTGGTGAGGCCGTTTTATGTTCTTTTGGAGATGATGATCCGCGGCGCGAAGGCTGAGGGTGCGATCAAAGACATCTCGACCCGCACGGTGTTTTTCATGATCACTCACGGTGGCTCATTCCCGATGGCCTTACCGAGCCTAACCAACGCTTTTCCCGGCGGCGACATTACTCGATCAGAAAATCTGAAAACTCATGCGGATGCCATTATTGCGATGGTCTTCAGCGAATAGCGTAATTGTAAGGGGCGATAGCTATGAAGAAAACCTTGGGGTTTACCTTAGCAGGTTTGGGCCTGCTGATTGTGCTGCTCGGTATGCTTATCGCAATTTTCGACATACGCACTCCGCCCGAGCCTGATCCAACACAATGGCATGCTTATCTAACCGCAGAAGAGGTTGACCACCCGCTTGCTGAATACTGGTATAAGCGAGCCGCTGCCGACCCTATAGTGCTGGCCGCGCTGAACAAAGGCCCCATGCCAGAGGGGCAAGTCCTGCAATGGGAAGACCGCGGTGACTTGCTCAAACCGGGATATCTTGCCGGCGAAAACGGTTGGCGAAGAAATGCAGACGGCTCTGCCTATGTGGCTGTGAAGACGTTTTTCCCCGGTGCAACGGTTGCAATGATCGATTGGTGGTTTGTCTGGGCCCAGCAGGACGAGCACATCCGCTATAAGATTTGGTACCCCGGCTCTCATTACGCCATGTCAGAAGGGCCAACACCGGGAGCGCCAGAATATGACAATCCCAAGCCTTATTGGGGGTTGAGCCGATATCCGGTTGAGGATGTGGGCTTGGGCGTCACCCAGCTAAGGTTGGATTTCGTCGCGCCTTACGAGTTTGGTTTTGAAGAGCTACCCGATGATGCGACGATGCTGGCGGTCCGCGTTGGCACTGCCAATGGCGCGATCAAGACGACCGATATGGTCCACTATGTTCGGCCAGTTGAAGGCGGCGTCGAAATGCGCAGCCGCTTTTGGATTGCGGATGATCTGGAAGGCATGTCAGGCGGGGCAGGCATTCTGGCTTTTCTGGTCAATAATCCGGCCTTCAAAAGGAACGCTATTCCTCAGAACCTGCCTTATGAATTGGCCCTGCATTGCGCGAATGAATACAGCCAGCTCGCCTCCTTTTTGCCTGAGGTCTATGAGCGATTTGGCCCAGCGGCGCAGAGCCCAAGCGAGACACCAATAGCGATTGCTACCGAGCCCAATTGAACCCAAGCGAGCGGTCATTGGCCTTGGGGGCCATGAGCTTCCGGTCAGCTTTTAAAGCTTTGGCCGCAGCAGATTTCGAAACTTTGAACCAAAGGCAGATAGCAATATGATCTATGCACGAATTGGGGCCATCGCATATGCGCTGTGGTCTATCTTGCATATAGTGCTGGGAGTGACGCGCCTGATGGAAAGGGCCTCAGACGGAGCCTTGGCTGAAGAGACAGGCAGGCTCGCTCAAGGGCACTATACGCTGTTCTACATTGGCATATTCGGTTTGATTTGCGCTTTTTTCAATTGGAAAAACAACACAGCAGCCTATTGGGCCGCTGCCTTTATCATTTCTGCCGAAGACATCGGCTTTATCCTGTTTCCGGTGATTTATGGCGGCACACCATTCCCAGCGTCAGTCATTGGACCTGGGCTCTGGCTCATCGGCCTCCTATTTACGACGCT
>CAZTFZ010000102.1:0-1753 GCA_964613105.1 uncultured Porphyrobacter sp.
TTCCGCTCAACATGGGCAGACAGGAAAAAGCATGATGTTCCCTTTTAGCGAAACCGCAATCATCGTTAGCGTCTGCGTCATCACCGCAGGTTGGCTGCTCAACAATCATTTGCGCATGAAAAATGGCTATCCGCTGGAAAACAGCTGGGGCAAGGCGATCCATCCCAAGCATGATGGTGAGGCCGCTGAGCGAGTGAAATTGCTGACCCAAGAAAACGCTGAATTGCGCGCAGAGCTTGGCTCGATGAAAGACCGCATGGCCAATGTCGAGCGCATCGTTACCGATAGCGGTTATGGCTTGGGCCAAGAAATTGAAGCGCTTAGGATTGATAGTAAGCGGATCGATAAGGAGAAGGTGCAATGAGCGGTTGGGCAATTGTGGCGATCGTGGCGATTGTTATCTGGGGCGGCGTGCAAGTCTTCACCCGGCGTCATGACCGCGAATTGGGCGTAACCCGCGACGAGGATGGCAATCCCGTCTTCCCGCCCCAAGCCGAAGACCCCGCAGCAAAACGCGAGATCGAAGAATTGCGCGAACGGGTGAAGGTGCTCGAACGGATCGCCACCGATGGCAACTCTCTGGACACGCAAGACACCAAACGCATTGCTGCTGAAATAGACGCATTGCGCGATAAGCAGGACGGCTGAAAAGCCAAACTCAAGGAACTGACCCGATGTTAGAACCCACTCTCATTATCGCGATTGCCTCGCTTATTGGGCTATCGGTGGTGGTCGCCGCATTGCTGCGCGCATGGCAAGGCTGGCTCTCTTTGAAAGAGCGGGAGCTGGCCGAGACGAGCGATCCAGCAGATCCGGCCGCGCCCATAGGGGCTGCTCGGATTGAAATCAGCGACCTGAAGGAACGGATCAAAAAGCTTGAAGCCATCGCAAGCGGGGTGGAATTGTAGGCGCAAGCGCCTAAATGGCTCTCCATGCGATCACTTGACGATATTAGCGAAGAATATGAATTCCTCGAAGCCGATGAGCGTTACAGACTGCTGATCGAGCTGGGCCGCGAGCTAGAGGACATGCCCGAGGCCCTTAAAACCGATGCAACATTGGTGCGCGGCTGCTCTGCCTCTGTCTGGGTTTACCCAACCGGCGAGGCGGATAATTTGCACTTTTTGGCAGATAGCAATGCTGCGATCACCAAAGGCATTGTCGCTCTGGTCATTGCCGCTGTTCAAGACCAGCCGGCTGGTGATGTTGCCGATCTGGATGTTGCAGCAGCGCTTGCTCCGTTTGATCTTGCCAATCAGCTTTCATCCAACCGCACGCAAGGCGTCCCCAATATGATTGCGCTTGTGCGCGAACATGCCGCGCGGATCGCTGCAGGCTGAGGCCGGATGCGCCCGCTTTACCTTGCTGGCGGGATAATCTCTGTTGCCTTGGGCGCGATTGGCGCGGTTTTGCCGCTATTGCCGACCGTGCCGTTTCTGCTGCTGGCGGTGTTCTTTTTTGCTCGTAGCAATCCGGCTTGGGAGCAGAAAATCCTCGACCACCCGCACTGGGGGCCGCAAATCCGCGACTGGCGAGAGCGCCGCGCTATCCCTCGCCGCGCCAAGGTGATGGCTCTGCTAGCGCTAAGCGCAGGGGCCGTCTTCACTTGGTTTACGCTGGGTGTGCCCTGGGTCTATGCCAGCCTTGCAATTCTGGTCATTTCGGGCAGTTGGATTGCCACACGCAATGAATGACGAGCGCGTCAAACGGGGACTGACAAAGCCATGATCAATTTTGTTGTTCTTGCCTTGGC
>CAZTFZ010000102.1:1853-6722 GCA_964613105.1 uncultured Porphyrobacter sp.
CGCCTCAAACGCTGTCGCGCAAGATCGCTTTGCCGCTTTCGCGCTGCTGCTTTAGTTCCGCCTTCAGCCTTGCAGGGTCGCGTGCGAGCACAAAACCAAAGCTCACCCCGCCTTCCTTGCCCACTGTCGCGTGATGCAGCTTATGGGCTTGGACCAGACGCTTGGCATAGCCTGATTTGGGCACGAATTTGAAATAGCGCTGATGCACCAGCCCATCATGCACCAATGTGTAGACTATGCCGTAAAATAGCACTCCCAAACCAATCCAAGTGCCCGGCCACCACGCCGCAGTACCCATAACCATCGGGCTGCCAATGGCGAACATGGAAATGCTCGTCACAGCGCCAACGATGCCGTAAAGATCGTTCTTCTCTAGGGCGTTGTCATGCGGCTCGTGATGATCGCGGTGCCAGCCCCAGCCAAAGCCATGCATAATGTATTTGTGGCTCGCCCATGCGATCCATTCCATGGCAGCAAAGCTCGCTAAAACAATCAGGATGGGGGCAATGAGGCTCACGGGTGTAAGCATATAGGCTATTCGTCTTCGGGAAAAAAGAGCTCTCGCATATGTTCACCAATCCGAGCCGGGCGCAGAGTTTCAGAATCGATGCAGCACCAAGAGGATTGGACCTCGGCCAAGACTTCTTCCCCGCGAGATATCACCGTGCGATAAAATGCGCGCGCGCCTTGATAGCGCTCCAACACCGTTTGCGCGATCACATCATCATCGAGAAATGCTGGCCTGCGATAGGTAATCTCATGCTTTAGCGCGACCCAGGCCTTGCTCGCCACGTCATCAGCTGGTGCAAGCTTATGCCAATGAGCCAGCACAGCGTCTTGGACCCAATTCAAATAGCGCGCATTGTTGACATGCCCCATGAAATCAATGTCCTCTGGCAGGACGGTAATCGGAAATTCAAAAGGCTTTGCTGTCATGGCCATCCTACTAGGCTGCAATAGCTTTCATTTCTATGACGCGGCATTTGCTTTTCGGTGCAAATCTTGCCTTCGCTCGCAGAAATCCGCATGAGAATGCAGATGACCAACACACCGCGCACTTTGTATCAAAAAATTTGGGACGACCATGTGGTTGAGCGGCGAGATGATGGCACTTGCCTCATCTATATCGACCGGCATTTGGTTCATGAAGTCACTAGCCCGCAAGCCTTTGAGGCCTTGCGCCTTGCTGGCAGGCCGGTTCGGCGACCAGACCTGACGCTGGCCGTGCCCGACCACAATTTGCCGACCACACCTCGGCTTGATGCAAAGGGCGAGCGCATCCCCATTGCTGACCCGCAAAGCGCGGCGCAATTGGCTGCGCTGGAACGCAATGCGCCTGACTTTGGCATTCCCTATATTGATGCCACAGCCGCAGCCCAAGGCATCGTGCATGTTGTGGGGCCAGAACAAGGCTTTTCCTTGCCCGGCGCCACCATCGTTTGCGGTGATAGCCATACAGCGGCCCATGGGGGCATTGGCGCGCTGGCCTTTGGCATTGGCACAAGCGAGGTGGAGCATGTGCTCGCGACGCAAACGCTGCTTTTGCGCCAATCGAAATCAATGGAAGTGCGCGTCACAGGATCGCTGGGCGCTGGCGTCACACCTAAGGATCTTATCCTGCACATCATTGGCGTTCTTGGCACAGCTGGCGGCACGGGCCACGTTATCGAATATCGCGGAGCCGTGTTTGAGGAAATGAGCATTGAAGGCCGCTTGACGGTCAGCAATATGAGTATTGAGGCTGGCGCTCGTGCAGGCTTGATCGCGCCCGATCAAAAGGTCTTTGACTACCTAAAAGGCCGGCCGCATTCGCCCAAGGGCAAGGCTTGGGAAGCAGCCCTTGCCGATTGGGCCGAGCTTTACAGCGATGCTGGCGCGACATTCGATCACTCAATCACGATCGATGCGAGCACGGTTGAGCCTTCCGTCACATGGGGGACCAGCCCCGAAGACGTGCTGCCAATTGGCGGCATTGTGCCTGCGCCCGAAAGCTTTGCTGATGCATCCAAACAGGCGGCCGCTCGCGGCAGTCTTGAATATATGGGCCTGAAGGCTGGCCAGCGCCTTACCGATATTGCGGTCGAGAATATCTTTATCGGCAGCTGCACCAACAGCCGGATCGAGGATTTGCGCAGCGCAGCTGATATTCTGCGGGGCCGCAAAAAGGCTGACGGGGTCAAATGGGCAATCGTTGTTCCCGGATCGGGCCTAGTGAAAGCGCAAGCAGAGGCAGAAGGCCTCGACCAAGTGTTTATCGATGCAGGATTTGAATGGCGCGAACCGGGCTGCTCAGCCTGTCTAGGCATGAACCCCGACAAAGTCCCTGCGGGCGAACGCTGTGCCTCCACCTCCAACCGCAATTTCGTTGGCCGTCAGGGTCCTGGCGCTCGCACCCATTTGCTCAGTCCTGCAATGGCCGCTGCTGCTGCGGTAACGGGCCGCCTCACCGATGTGCGCGAACTCACTGTATAAAGCGATCAACTGCCCTTGCCTTCCGCATGTTCACTGCCCAAGTTGAGACCATGACAGACAAACCATCCGAAAAGAAAACAGGAGCAGGCAAAGCTGCATTAAGTGCCGCTGCCATCGGTTCAGCAGCCATTGCTGCCGCGCTTCTCTATGCCAACAAACGCAAGAAAAAGCAGGCTGGAACACCCACCTCGCCCACTTCTGGGCCCACTAAAGAGAAGCCGGAAACCGATTGATGGACAAATTGAGCGATATTGACAGCAGGGCCATTCCCTTTGGCGCGAAAAACATCGACACCGATGTGATTATCGCTGCCGAGTGGCTCAAAACAATTTCGCGTGAGGGGCTTGGCAAGGGCGCTTTTGAAGGGCTTCGCAAAGATCCCGATAACATTTTCGACCAGCCACAATATGCCGATGCGCAAATCCTGATTGCGGGCGATAATTTTGGCTGCGGTTCCAGCCGGGAACATGCCGCATGGGCTTTGCTCGACATGGGCTTGCGCGTGGTGATTGCCCCCAGTTTCTCCGACATTTTCGCTAGCAATGCGTTCAAGAACGGCATTCTTACCGTTGCTCTGCCGCAGGAGAGGATTGATCGCTTGATGGAGGTTGCACAAGACCATCCCATCAGCATTGATTTGGACGCGCAAATGGTGACAACCCCGTTCCAAGATCGCTTCGCATTCGAGATCGACCCTTTTCGCAAGAAGTGCTTGCTCGAAGGCTTGGATGAAGTCGGCCTGACGTTGGCGAGCGCTGCTTCGATCGAGAATTACGAGACTGCCCGCGCAAAAGCGGCTCCCTGGTTGCAGGGCTAAATCAACTTCAAGACTGGAGCTGCTTGCACGATTAGGGCTGGCGCCTCGCTTAAACCTCAGTTTAAAGACGCATAAAGGGCCAGCACGATGGTGCGGCCAAATATTTGGGAGAATACAATCATCATGAAGGCTCTTCGCACCCATGCAGCAGGCGGCCCAGAAACGCTTACGCTTGACGAAATTGATGTCCCTGTGCCCGGCAAAGGCCAAGTGCTGGTCGATGTGAAAGCCTGCGCGATCAATTTTCCCGACACTTTGATGATCCGCGACCTTTATCAATTCAAGCCCGAACGCCCCTATTCTCCCGGCGGCGAAATCGCTGGTGTGATCGAAGCTGTCGGTGAAGGCGTCGAAAATTACAAAGTCGGCGACAAAGTCTTGTCGGGCATTGGCAATGGCGGCTTGTCGGAAAAAGTCCTTGTGCCTGCCGACCGCATGTTCCCTGTGCCAGACGGCGTCTCCTTTGAAAAAGCAGCATCGCTCATGCTGACCTATGGCACCAATATTCACGGGCTTAAGGATCGCGGCCACATCAAGGAAGGCGATGTTGTCCTCATCCTTGGCGCGGCAGGCGGAGTGGGCCTTGCTGCGATTGAACTGTGCAAAGCATACGGTGCGCGCGTCGTCGCTGCTGTCTCTAGCGAAGCCAAAGCCGATGTCGCCCGCAAGGTTGGCGCAGATGAGGTTGTCATCTATCCCAAGGGCGAAATGGACAAAGCGGCTTCTAAGGAACTCGCAGGTGCATTCAAAGCGGCTTGCGGTCCAGAGGGCGCGAACATCGTCTATGATATTGTCGGCGGCCAATATTCAGAGCCAGCGCTGCGATCCATCGCATGGGAAGGCAAGTTTCTGGTCGTTGGTTTCCCCGCTGGCATCGCGAAAATGCCGCTCAATCTCACCCTGCTCAAGAGTTGCGATATTTGCGGCGTATTCTGGGGCGCTTTCACTGCGCGCGAACCAGCGAAGTTTGCTGACCAAGTGGCGGAACTTTTCACCCTGCTGAAAGATGGCAAAATCGATCCAATGGTTTCCGAGACGTTCCCGCTCGAACGCGGGGGCGAGGCGATAGCCAAGCTCGAAAATCGCGAGGCAGTGGGTAAATTGGTCGTCACCATGGATTAGGCGGCACGCTCAAGAATTCGCCTTTTTGCATTGGCGATCCTTGTGTGACTTCCTATCTACAGATCACGAGCAAATTTTTGACTTTTGACGAGGCTAACCAATGACCGATTTCAAAGACCGCCAGCGCGGCGAAGAAGCCAAATTCGCTATGGACGAGGAAACTGCGTTCAAATTGGCCGCGCGGCGCAACCGCTTGCTGGGCGAGTGGGCTGCTGAGTTGATGAACCTCACCGAGGAAGAAAGCGACGCTTACAAGAAGGCTGTCGTTCAAGCCGACTTTGAGGAAGCGGGCGACGAGGATGTGATCCGCAAATTGCTGGGCGATCTGACAGCGGCTGATTGTGATGTTTCAGAGGCTGATATTCGCGCCAAGCTGGAAGAAAAGACGGTTGAGGCAAAGCGCCAATTGATGAGCGATAGCTGAGGCGCTCGGTCGTCCTACCCTATACCTTTTTTTA
>CAZTFZ010000103.1:0-3394 GCA_964613105.1 uncultured Porphyrobacter sp.
AAGCCGCTTGGGCAGCTGCCAGCACTTCATCGACGTGGCCTTTGACTTTGACCTTGTTCCAGATTTGCAAAATCACACCATCTGCCCCCACCAGAAAGGTCGAGCGGACCATGCCCATATAGGTTTTGCCATACATCTTTTTCTCGGTCCAAATGCCCAGAGCATCGGACAGGCCCTTGTCCTCGGCATCGGTCGCCAGAGGCGTGGTGAGATCATGTTTGGCGATAAAGTTCTGATGCTTTTTGGGAGAGCATTTGCTGATCCCCAAAACCGCAGTTCCCGCCGCCTCAAATGCGCTCATCTGGGCAGAGAAATCCTTGGCTTCGCTCGTGCAACCGGGCGTGTTGTCCTTGGGATAGAAGAAAAAGACCGCCTTCTTGCCCGCAAAATCCGCCGGACGAACACTGCCGCCATCGGGCGTTTCCATCGCCACATCGGGCATTGCATCACCAACGCTCGGAAAATCACTCATAGCCGCAAACTCCTTCAATCACCGTTATTCAAATGTCCAATGTTTCGCCGAAAACGCGGCTCCATTGCTGCGCGATTGTCTGACGCGCTTTGCTCAAGGCTTGCAAGAGGCTTTTGTTGTCATCTTGACCAGCCAAGCGCGCCAGCACCTCAGCCGCTCGGCCATCGGGCATAGACAGATCGGGCGCGAGCAAGCGGGCGCCAACCAAAATGCGGCTCAATAAATTATGCGCTGCGACCAAATCCTCGCTGTCACAATCCGCGAATACATCAGCATCAATCAAATCGCGCAAAGCATATTTGAGATCGGGCTTCAGGCCAATTCCGTCGCGCAATTGATAGAAGTGAATGAGAAACTCCAGATCGACCAATCCGCCTCGCAACAGCTTAGCATCAAGAGCGCCTTTGGCCGGCTTATGCAGCGCCATTTCCCCTCGCATCGACACAATACCACTAAGCAATTTGTCCGCATCGCGGGGTTTGCGCAAAACGCTTTGGATGATCTCCCCCAACTCAGCGCGCGCATCATCCGGGCCCGCCAAAACCCTCGCCCTTGTGAGCGCCATATGCTCCCACGTCCAAGCCGCCTCTTGCTGATACTTCGCAAACGACTTGAGCCCAACAGCAAGCGGCCCTTGCAGCCCTTGCGGGCGCAACCGCGTATCGACTTCATACAGTGCGCCCTCGGCTGTGGGGACGCTCAAGGCAGCGCTGACCCTTTGTGCGAGCCGGTTGAAATAAAGCGCCTTTGATAACGCCCGCTCCCCGTCGGATTCGCGCGCTTTCCCGTCGCCCTCAGTGTATAAGAAAATGAGGTCGAGATCAGAAGCGTGGGTCAGCGCCCCTCCGCCCAATCGGCCCAATCCCAGCACAATCAAATCGCTGCCAGCAATGCGGCCATGCTTGGCGGCAAATTCAGTCTCTGCTCCCTCCAGCGCGACCCCAATCGCCGCCTCGGCGACGCGCGACAGGCCAGCCGACACCTCTAGCGGGTCTTGCGCAGCCTCGACCAATTGCATGCCCATGGCAAAGCGTTCTTCACCCGTCACAATCCGAATACGGTCAAGCTGCTTCTCATAATCGTCGGAAGCAGCGCCATTGCCAGCATTTAGCGGGCGCATATCAGCCGCAATTGTGGCCACGGTGCCGGGCAATTCAAAGGCCGTGTTGTCGATCAACGCATCGAGCAAGTCAGGCCGACGCGCCAATTCATCAGCCAAAGGCGGAGCAATTGTGAGGCAATTCAACAGCAGCTGCGACAGGGCCGGGCGCGCCTCAAGCAAGCGAAAGAAATTGATTGCATTGGGAAGGCGCTCCAGCAACTTCTCCCACCGCGACAAAGCCATTTGCGGGTCAGGGCTGGCCGCAACCGCACCGAGCAATTGCGCGCGAATTGCATCAAAGGCGGTTAAAGCCGCCTCGCTGCGCAAGGATTTATAGCGGCCATCGGACCAGTTTCTGATCCGCTTCTCCAATCCATCGGGCTGAGACACATCAAGCTCACCCGCCAGCATTGCGAGCGGCTCATCAAGCGCCGCATCTTCGCTTTCGGCAATAAGAGCGCCGTATCGCTCTCGCACTGGCGCGCAAACTTGGTCCAGATCAGCAATCAACGCCGCGCTATCTTTGAGGCCATCAAGCTTAGCGACAGCCTCCAGTGCATCGCCCTCTGGCAGGATATGCGTCTGACGGTCCTCCACCATTTGCAGCCGGTGCTCGACCATCCGCAACCGGTCATAGGAATGCCCCAAAATGCTAGCATCATCAGCGGCAATTATCTGCGCCTTAGCAAGCGCATCAAGCGCTGCCCTAGTGCCGCGCTCGCGCAAAGAGGGGTCGCGCCCACCATGGATAAGCTGATGGGTTTGAGCGAAAAACTCGATCTCGCGAATGCCGCCGCGCCCCTGCTTCACATCAAAGCCAGCGCCGATCTGGCGCGGGCCATCATGCTGCTGCCGTATTCGCTTGGACAGCCCGCGAATTTCGTCAATCGCGCCAAAATCGAGGCTACGCCGCCAGATAAAGCCGCTGATTGTATCGAGAAACGCCTCGCCCGCTGCCAAATCCCCAGCACAAGCGCGCGCGCGGATAAAGGCCGCTCTTTCCCACGTCAGGGCAAGGCTTTCATAATGGGTTGTCGCCGCGCCCAAGGAAATCGCCAGCGGGCTTACCTCAGAGGCAGGACGCAGCCGCAAATCCACACGAAAGACAAACCCTTCTGCGGTGTTTTCCGACAAAAGCTGGACCATTTCGCGGGCATATCGCTGCGCGGCTTCGGCCGGTTCATCGCGGGCCCGTCTGGGCAATGTCTCGGGGTCATAGAGCAGGATGGGATCAATGTCAGAGCTGTAGTTAAGCTCGCCAGCGCCTTGCTTGCCCAAGGCCAAGGCCACCATGCCGGTCGCTTGGCCGCTAGGGTCGAAATCAGAAACCCGCCGGGCAATCGCTGTTTTGATCGCTGTGTCCAGCGAACGATCCGCCAAAGCGCTCAGCTCTGCCATGACTTTCGCCAAAGGAAAGCCGCCCGCCAAATCGCCAATCGCCAGCACCAATGCGATGGCATAGCGTTCTTGCCGCAAAGCCCTTCCTACTTCTGATTGGCTTGCATCCGCATCAGCGCCGCCTTGAGCTTTCGCATGAGCAAGCGCCTTCTCACCCTCGCCGCGTGCGAGCATTTCGGCAAGTTCGGGAAAGCGGTCGAGCAATTGCGATAGAAACGGCGCATTGGTGCGAGCGCGCGAAATTGCGCCGCTCCAGTCGGCATTCCTGCCACTGTGTGCATCTGATGGTGAAGAGCCGCTCATCGCGCCCACCCTGTGCCCAGCTTATAGGCCGGATGCAAGATTGCCCGCTTACAGTTGCCGCCCAAGAATTGCTCCCTACACTTGCCCGCAACTGCGCACTCTGCAAAAGAATGCACCCA
>CAZTFZ010000103.1:3494-6689 GCA_964613105.1 uncultured Porphyrobacter sp.
ACACAGCAGGACTTACGCCATGACCCGCCGCACAATCACCCAAACACTCAGCGCATTATCGCTGGGCATTCTCAGTCTGACTGGATGCACGCAAGCTGCGTCAGACGCCCCGCTTGATGTGCCGGAAATCGCCGCTGGCGAAATAAACCAAGCGACGATGGTGGACATCACAAGAGCGCTTTCGACCGATGAATTTGCTGGCCGTATGCCGGGAACCAAGGGCGAGGAATTGACCGTTGCTTTGCTGACGGAGAAATTTGCCGAAGCAGGCCTAGAGCCGGGCAATGATGGCAGCTGGGTGCAAAATGTGCCTTTGGTGGAGATTACGGGCAAGGATTTTGCTCCACTCACAATTTCTGGGGGCGATGAGGACATAGCCTTGGCGCATGGCAGCGACTGGGTCGGCGTGACCTATCGCGAGGATGCTGAGACCACCCTTGAGCCAAGCGAACTCGTTTTTGTGGGCTATGGCATCAATGCGCCAGAGCGCGATTGGAACGATTATGAAGGCCTCGACATGGCCGGCAAAACCGCCGTCATTCTGGTCAATGACCCCGATTATGAAACAGAAGGCCTCGAAGGGCCGTTCAATGGCCGAGCCATGACATTTTACGGGCGCTGGACCTATAAATATGAAGAGGCCGCCCGCCAAGGCGCGAGCGCTGCGATTATCATCCACGATACAGAGCCTGCCTCTTATGGCTGGAATGTCGTGGAATCGAGCTGGTCAGGCCCGCAAGCCTATGCGCAGCGCGGCGCAGACGCTCCGCCGCTGACGATCATGAACGGCTGGGTCCACAAAGATGCAGCGCGCAAATTCCTTGCCGCAGCGGGTCAGGATTTGGACGCTCTTTCGGCGGCTGCAAAAGCGCAAGATTTCGAAGCTGTTCCGCTTGGGCTGACGGCAGCAACCAGCTTTGCCAATGACATTCGCACGTTTGAATCGCAAAATGTGATCGGCATATTGCCAGGGGCTGAGCGGGCCGATGAATATGTCATCCACACCGCCCATTGGGACCATTTGGGCATTTGCAAACCAGCGCCAGATGGCGACGATATTTGCAATGGCGCGGTCGACAATGCCACTGGCACAGCCGCTTTGGTGGCTCTGGCAGAGGCTCATGGCAAGCAAGGCGCGCCGGACCGCAGCCTCGTCTTTCTGGCGGTCACGGCAGAGGAATCGGGCCTTTTGGGCGCGCATTACTATGCCGAAAACCCTGTCTTCCCGCTCGAGCAGACCGTTGGCGGCATCAATATGGACGCCTTTTTGATCGCTGGCGTGTCGAAGGATGTGACCGTCGTTGGGCCGGGCAAATCGCAACTCGACAGCTTTTTGGAAGCAGCGCTGGAATTGGATGGCCGCGTTGCAACGCCCAATCCCAATCCCGAGGCAGGCTATTACTATCGCTCCGATCACTTCGCTTTTGCCAAACGCGGCGTGCCAATGCTCTATGTCGATGGCGGCGAGGATCTGGTTGATGGCGGGCGCGAGGCAGGCGCTGCTGTTGCCAAGGATTATCGCGACAATCGCTATCACGGACCCAAGGACGAATTTGACGAAAACTGGGATTGGTCAGGCGTGATGGGCGATTTGCAATTGTTTTATCGGCTGGGCCGGATGCTAGCGATGAGCGAAAGCTGGCCCAATTGGAACGAGGGCGATGAGTTTCGCGGCATTCGTGACGAGCGTTGCGCCGATGCAGGGACAGGCTGCGGCGAATAAGGCTGGCTCGCGCAAAGGGCTAAGCAATCGCAATGGCATTCCGCTTAGCCGCCGAATTTGCGCCGCAGGATTGGCTGTGGATCGGCTTCCCGCATGATCCCGCTGAGTGGCCATCGGAGCCATCAGGCGAGTTACTGGGCGCTGCGCAGGCCGAAATTGCAGGCTTTGCCAATGCCGTCGCTGAAAGCGGGCAAGACGTTCGCTTAATCGTGCGCGATGACGCCAATGCCGCTGCTGCGCGCCGCTTAGTGAGCGCAAAAGTAACGCTAGAGCAGCAAAGCTATGGCGATATTTGGCTGCGCGACACGGGGCCGCTGACAGGGTTTGAGAACGGCCAAAGAACCGCTCGCCGCTTTGGTTTTAACGGTTGGGGCGGCAAGTTTGAGATGGCTGGCGATCAAACCATCGGCGCCGATCTTGCGAACGGCTCTGACCTGTCTTTCAGCGAAATCCCGATGGTCTTTGAGGGGGGCGCCATTGATCACGATGGCACAGGCCTTGCGATCACGACCGAGCAATGCCTGCTCAACCCCAATCGCAATCCCAGCATGGACAAAGACGCTATCGAGCAGGCTTTGGGGCGCGGCCTAGGTCTGAAACGGATTGTGTGGCTTGGGCAAGGGCTAGAAGGGGATCACACCGATGGTCATGTCGACAATCTTGCGCGTTTTGTAGGCGAGGGACATGTGGCGATCCCCAAAGCCAACGAAGCCAATGATCCCAATGCAGCAATTTTTGCGGATGCCAAAAAGCGCGCCGAGGCAGGCGGACTGAAAGTCTCCGCCATTCCTTCAGCAGGCATGGTCATGCGTGATGGAGCAATCGAAGCGGCAAGCTATGCCAATTTTGTCATCGCCAACCACCTTGTCATTGTCCCTCAATTTGGCAGTCCGCGCGACCAAGATGCCGTGGCGCAGCTCGACGCGCTGTTCTCGGGCCGCACGGCCATAGGATTACCAGCCAGTGCCGTTCTGGCCGGTGGTGGCAGTTTCCACTGCGCCAGCCAGCATGTTCCAGCTAGCAAACAGGGTTAACCTTTACCTTTCGTTAGGATTTGCCAGCGATAACATAGTTCATGACAAATGCAGTCACTCTAACGCGCAATCACATGGCGCAATTCCGCTCAATCGACCGAGCAGAATTGGCCTTTGAAACCGCGCGCGCTGTCATTGTTCTAAGCTGCGCCAGCGCTTTGATCGCGGCCAGCTCGTTCATGCCCTTCGCCTAAAACCGGCTTTTTGCAAGGAAGCTAAAGCTGCTTAATCCTTGCGACGCGCGCTGGGCGTAACCAATCGCGATTTCCAAACGAATAGTGAGCAACAGACTTTGTTGTTTTAGAGGAAATTCCGCCATGGAACGTATGATCGCATTGACGCTGGCCGCTGGATCTGCCGCTCTGCTCGCTACAGGAGCAGCGATTGGCAGCACCGGAGAGAGCTCCGGAACCCGCGCGCCAACCACGCAAACCGCGC
>CAZTFZ010000104.1:0-6532 GCA_964613105.1 uncultured Porphyrobacter sp.
GGCCTTTTTCGCGGCGGCTTTCTTCGCAGCGACCTTCTTTTCAGGCACGTCTTTTAGGACGAGCGGCTTTTTCGCCGGCTTTGCTTCGGTCTTTGCAATAGGCTTTGCATCAGCATGCTTCTCAACAGCTTGTGCGAACGCCTTTTCTGCAGCGACATCAATTTTGCTTTGGCTCTCTGCCATGGAAACCTCGTTTATGTTGCGATGCACAAAATACGCATTGCAACAGCGAAGTCAAGCAAAATTTGTGCAGCGCACAAAAATAGGCAAAGCTAGCGCGTCATCACATAGCGGCCAGGAGCGTCTTCAATGGTTGAATCGCCTTTTGCGCCAGGCTTGCGCTTGCCCGTTGCTGGCACTTTCTCATGCGCTTGTGCCATCAGCCATTCGATCCAATCGGGCCACCAACTGCCCGGATGCTCGGTTGCGCCGTGGACGAATTCGTCAAGCGAGCTCGGGTCAGAGTCATTGAGCCAATATTGATACTTATTGGCACCGGGCGGATTAACGACGCCCGCGATATGGCCTGATCCTGCCAGAACAAAGCGCGTTGGTCCCTTGAAATGATCCGTGATCCGCCAAACGCTCTCAGCAGGCGCAATGTGATCTTCGCGGCCAGCTTGAATATAGCTGGGTGTTTCCACCAGAGAGAGATCAATCGCAGTGCCATCGACCGACAGGCTGTTTGCTTTTACCAGCCTGTTGTCGCGATAAAGGTCGCGCAGATAGGCCTGATGCCATTTGGCGGGCAGATTGGTAACGTCGCCATTCCAATGGAGCAGATCAAACGCCGGATAATCATCCCCCAATAGGTAATTGTTGACGACATAGTTCCAGATCAAATCTTTGCCGCGCAGCATATTAAAGGCTGCTGCCATATATCGGCCATCAAGATAGCCATCGGGCGACAAGGCTTCGAGCGAGGCCAATTGCTGATCATCGATGAAATTGAGCAGATCGCCCGCTTTTTCAAAATCCACCTGTGCGGTAAAAAAGGTGGCGCTTTTGACCTTATCTGCCTCTCCCCGCTTGGTAAGAAGCGCCAGCCCCGCTGCAAGAGTGGTGCCTGAGACGCAATAACCGATGGTGTGGACGCTTGGCACATCCAGCCGAGCGCGCACATGATCAATCGCGGCAATTTGCCCAAGCACGTAATCGTCCCAGACAATTTCGCTCATGCTAGCATCGGCGGATTTCCAGCTTACCATAAAGACGCTGATCCCTTGATCAAGCGCCCAGCGCACAAAGCTCTTTTTGGCGTTGAGATCGAGGATATAAAAGCGGTTGATCCAAGGGGGAAAGATCAAAAGCGGCGTTTTGAGAACGGTCTTAGTGGTGGGTGTGTATTGAATGAGCTGGAACAACTCAGTTTCATGCACCACTTTGCCCGGCGTATTGGCGATATTTTCGCCCAGCTTGAATGCATCGGGATCGGTATGGGTGAGCTGACCGCGGCGCAGATCGGTCAGCAAATGCTTCATCCCGGCAACCAGATTATCGCCGCGCGTTGCCAAGGTCCGCTCAAGCACAACCGGATTGCTAGCTGCGAAATTGGCAGGGCTTGCCGCCTCAAGAATGGCGCTTGTGGCGAAGCGCAATTGCTCGTGCTTGTCTTCCTCCAGCCCCGAAATCCCTTCGACCATTTGGCTAAGGTGCTCGGCTAGCAAGAGATACATTTGGTGGATCAAAGCCGAGGCTGGATGAGCCCTCCATTGATCATCGGCAAAACGGCGGTCTTTGCGAGGCAGTTCCGTTTCTTGCGGCGGTGCCATATGCCCTTCGCCTGACATCGCTGCCGTGCCAGCGTTGACGCCGAATTGGCCAAGGATGTTTTGCCACAGGGCAAGGTTCTCGGTCCAGAATTGCTGTTGCTGCTTTGCTAGCTTTTGCGGTTCGACCAGCGGCATTTGCTTAAGCCAGATATCGCTGAGCGCGACCCAGCGCTCTGGGTTCATTAAGGCTTGAGCAGCGCCAGGTTTGCTCATTTGTTCGGCCTGAAATTGCACCCAAAGCGTTTGCAGTTTGAGCGCGACTTCGCCCCAATGCTGCGCGTCTTCAGCGGTCATTTTGGGGATTGCAACGTCATCCATGTTCATCGCAGCTGCATCGCGCGAATTGTCTGCGAAATGACCAAAGATCGATTGCGAGAGCTCTGCCGGCTTGTTCCAAAACGTATTGAGCCAATCATCTTGTGGGCTTTTGGTTTTGTCATTCTCGCTCATGCAAGTGCGCTTTCTATCCGGGGAGGCGATTTGGGGTTCTCGATAGACAATACCACCGATAAATCCCCTGACCAAGTCTAATGGGCAATTGCGCATAAACCGCGAATGCGTCATCACTGCGGCGAGTATCACTTTCCTACCGGAGCCAAATCTACGTGTCCGAGACATTTTATCGAATGAAGCGCTTGCCGCCTTATGTCATTGCTGAAGTCAATGAGATGCGGCACGCGGCCCGTCAGGAAGGGCGCGATATTATTGATCTGGGCATGGGCAATCCCGATCAGCCGCCGCCAGATCATGTGATTGAGAAATTGTGCGAAGTGGCCCGCAAGCCCGATGCCCATGGCTATTCCCAGTCCAAGGGCATTCCCGGATTGCGCCGCGCACAAGCGCAATATTACGCCAATCGTTTCGGGGTTGAATTGGACCCGGCAAGCGAAGTTGTCGTCACCATGGGCTCTAAAGAGGGGCTGGCCAGCATGGCGACAGCCGTCACCGCGCCCGGCGATGTTATCTTAGCGCCAAGCCCATCCTATCCGATCCACACCTTCGGGTTTATCATTGCAGGCGCGACTATTCGCTCTGTCCCAACGACGCCTGACGCGCGCTATTGGCAGGCTTTGGAAAATGCGATGGCCTTTACCGTGCCGCGCCCGACCATGCTGGTGCTGAATTACCCATCCAACCCTACTGCCGAAGTGGTCGATGTGGAGTTTTACCAGCGGATTGTGGATTGGGCGAAAGAGCATAAGGTCTGGATTTTGTCCGATCTTGCCTATTCCGAGCTCTATTTTGACGGCAAGCCAACACCCTCCATCATGCAGGCGAAAGGGGCCAAGGATGTGGCGGTGGAGTTTACCTCAATGTCCAAGACTTTCTCCATGGCTGGATGGCGGATGGGCTTTGCAGTTGGGAACAAAGAGCTGATTGCAGCGCTGACTAGAGTGAAGTCCTATCTTGATTACGGAGCCTTTACTCCCATTCAAGCTGCTGCTTGTGCAGCGCTAAACGGACCTCAGGAAGTAGTGGACGAAAATCGCGCACGCTATCAAAAACGCCGTGATGTCATGGTCGAGGCCTTTGGCCGAGCCGGCTGGGACATCCCGCCACCGCCTGCATCGATGTTCGCATGGGCTCCTTTGCCACCTGGTTTTGAGGACATGGGCAGCTTGGAGTTTTCCAAGCAATTGCTGCAACATGCCGATGTCGCTGTCGCGCCGGGCGTGGGCTATGGCGAAGAAGGAGAAGGCTATGTCCGCATTGCAATGGTCGAGAACGAGCAGCGCCTGCGCCAAGCTGCGCGCAATGTTAAACGCTTTCTTGAAAGCCGCTGAGACTGTCTTAGAAACTCGCCAGAACAGACATTTTCTAGGTAGTGTGCACGGGTTTGTCACCCCTTTAAAAAGAATCGCTACGTAGTGCTACTCGGACCGGGCGCCACATCTGTTTACCGCGCATTGTTTGCTGTGAGACGCAAATGAGGAGCGAAGAGATGACGCCGCGATTTGTCTGGGCTTCGGCCGAACCATCACCGCCTGGCCGTTGGGATCTGCGCATGCTGGGTTGGTCCATGATCCGCCCTGAAGACTTGGTGGAAAACCATGATGACGCTGACGCTGGCGACAAAACGGGCGATGGCGCCAGCGAGGGCGATGAGAGCGCAAATGCGGCTGGCAGTGCAAACCGCAAACGCGCCGCTGATCTAATCCCATGGCTCGTCGATTGCCGCGAGGCTTCACAATCGCATGATCACAAAGGGGCAGCGCGTCCGGAATTGGTCGCAATCATTGGCGCTGATGATCCTCAGCAAAGGGCCGAAATCTTGGCTGAGGGCGTCGGCGAGGCTCTGCCCAGCCATACGGCTGTCGTCGAATTGGGCGCTCGGATGACGCGGCTGGTGGCGAACCTTAATTCGATCCCGCGTGTTCGCCGCGCAGGCCCTGTGACGCTCGATTTGTTCCATCGAGACGGCAAAATCGCAGAGCGCTGGTTGGGGCTGCATCCGCGCGAATTCTCTTTGCTCTGGCGTTTGGCAGAAACACCCGGAGAACGCGTAACGCGGCGGGAATTGCTGATGGATGTCTGGCGGCTCGATCATATGCCGGAGACAAACTCGCTTGAGGTGCATGTTTCGCGCCTGCGCGCAAAATTGGCGATTTCTCAGGCGGCTTGGGTGGTCGAAACCGATCCGCATGGTGGCTATCGGCTGGGACGCAATAGCAGCACCTCGTTCTTCGCCTTTTCAAAAGCGCGGCAAGAGGCACTGGACACAGAAGGCTCTATCGGCGACGATAGAAACAATGACAGCCTAACTGTGAGTGTTCGAGATGCAGATAAATGACCGAGTTTCCGTTGAACTAGCCGACAATGGCGTTGCACAAGTGCGCCTTATTCGCGGCGATAAGATGAATGCTCTCGATCCAGATATGTTCAGCGCCATCTTAGAGGCGGGCGAGAAATTGCGGACAATGGAAGGCCTAAGGGCCGTGGTTTTGTCGGGTGAGGGCCGGTCATTTTGTGCAGGGCTGGATCTTGGTTCTTTGGGCCAAGGCGGAAGCTCTACAACCAATGGGCTGGCAGAGCGCACTCATGGCAATGCCAATGCTCCGCAAGAAGCAGCGATGACCTGGCGCAAATGCCCCGTGCCTGTCATCACCGCTGTGCATGGCGTGTGCTTTGGCGGCGGTATGCAGATCGCCAGCGGCGCTGATATTCGGGTTGTAGCGCCTGATGCGCGCATGGCGATTATGGAAATGAAATGGGGCCTTGTGCCAGATATGGGCGGCTATGCCTTGTGGCGCGGATTGGTGCGCAGCGACGTCTTGCGCGAACTCATCTATACCAATCGCGAGTTTTCAGGCGCAGAAGCGCTGGAATTGGGTTTGGCGACATTTGTTGATGATGATCCGCTAGCCAAAGCCAATGCACTTGCCGAGGAAATCGCCAATCGCAATCCGCACTCTGTTCGCGCTGCAAAACGCCTTATGGATGTGATGGATGATGAAGGCACAGACGCGATTCTTATGGCAGAAAGCGTAGAGCAAGACGCAATCATCCGTACGCCGAACCAGATTGAGGCAGTGATGGCCGGCATGCAAAAACGCGCGGCCAATTTCGCGGATTGATAATCGCGCGCTAGCGCGTCCTTAGCCGAAAACTGCGACGCATTGCATCCCGTCGAGGACTTGGCTGCCATCGGCATTCCAAAGCCGTAACCGCTCGCTTGAATAGCCTGCATCGGCGTGCTGGCTCGCATTTTCACTCAGCCACCACCCATCGCGTGTGGCTGGTTCTGGGTTGAGAAGGTTGAATGACCAATTGATCGAACTGATCGGCCCACGCCGTTTCATGGCGCGCATGGCCCCCGGCGGTAGGACATCACCGAGCAGCACCAGCTCGCTGATCGGATCGAGACCAGAGGCAGGGTGAAGTCGCGCCCAACGCCTGACGCACGGCTCACCCGGCCCGCGGGATTCCTGAGCCCGGCGGAGCTCATAATTCTGTTTTATAAATGTGGGCGCGTTTTTGTCAGGAACGCTCGATGCGTCCTCAGGCGGGCCGGGCCAATTGTCGATCTGCGCTGAGGGATGCGCTGCATTGGTCTCGCGCGATGTACCAAACAGCCAGAAAGCGGTCAGCGTGCATTGCCCCTCGCACCAAATCTCGCTGCGAACCTGAGCAACATTGCGGCCTTGTCGAATGATTTCGCGGCGCAGCTCCATGTCCGGGCCAGCGGGCGCAACAAAAGCAATTTGAGCCGCGCGCAAGGGCGGCAAATCGGGAAACGCGCGCATCACAGATGTATAAGCGATAAGGGCAGAGGCACCGCCATAAACGGTGCGGCCCTGCATCCAATCCTCTAATCCTGCAAGCCGCACTGGGCCTGCATTAGCGGTGATCGGGGCGATGAAATCGGCTGCTGTCATACCCGCTTTCTTACCCACCTCAATTCTCGCGTCCATACTGACGTAACGGAAAGCAAAGCGCTCGATTGGCGGACATGTTCAGCGAATTTGTATTTTGCTGCGCCATTTGGTTTGCAACAGTCCACAATTGACGCTAGAGGCGCGCTTCTTGTCGTCACTAGAATGGCGATGAGCAGGCGGCCCGATGGCGGAGTGGTGACGCAGCGGATTGCAAATCCGTGTACGCCGGTTCGATTCCGGCTCGGGCCTCCATTTTGCTTTGAGCGCATGACCCTCGCACAGGTCTTTTCAAGCATGGCGCGCCGCAATAGCTCAGGTGGTAGAGCGGTACATTCGTAATGTATAGGTCGGGGGTTCGAGTCCTCCTTGCGGCACCACGCAGTC
>CAZTFZ010000105.1:0-3975 GCA_964613105.1 uncultured Porphyrobacter sp.
TTACTTCGGACGCTTCGCACCATATTTGGAGCGGCTCTGCTTACGGTCTTTCACGCCTTGCGTATCAAGCACGCCGCGCAGCACATGGTAACGCACACCAGGAAGGTCGCGCACACGGCCGCCGCGGATAAGAACAACGGAGTGCTCTTGCAGATTGTGGCCTTCGCCCGGGATGTAAGAGATCACCTCGCGCTGGTTGGTCAGGCGAACCTTGGCAACTTTGCGCAAAGCCGAGTTCGGCTTCTTAGGTGTCGTTGTATAGACACGGGTGCAAACGCCGCGCTTTTGCGGGTTTTGCTCCATCGCAGGGACCTTGGACTTGACCTTCTGCGGAACGCGGCCCTTACGGACCAGCTGGTTAATCGTTGGCATAAATACCTTCACCTCAGTTTGGCGCTTAGAACAGCTCTGGGTGAGGATTATCGGACAAGCGCTGCGGCCTGCATTCAGCCCCTCAAAACAAGAGGGCCGCTGCAAATGGCCATGCGCGAGCCTGAAACTCTCCACCCGGGGCAAAAGCGCCGGATTACTCTGCCGATCCGCCCTCCGCTTATATGAAGAGTGCAAACCGCCAATGTTCAGCTCAAATTCGATTGCTTACAAGACGAGCCGTTCAAGGCTTTCCTGCTAGCTAGCTGCGCGCCCTTAGCGAGGGGTGCAGGCGGGGTCAAGGCTTTGCTTAGCGGCAAGAACGGATATGGCCCCTGGAAAAAGAATGGGCCCAACAGTGCATCTAGGCCAAGCGCCCTATGGCAAAACTGATTTTTATCCGCTGATGGGAACAGTATCTGGCATTTCTGTCTGAAAGTGGTTTACGGAACTTGAACCAATCACACTGTATTCGTCTTCATTAGGTGAGGTTTTGCGACCCAACACGCTGGCTTCTGATTTGCGATGCCAAGTTGGACGATTCTTTTGCAACTGACGTTACTATTTCAATCCTATCATCATTAGTATAAAGCCGAGGGCTTATGTCATGAGCGAAGTCGCCGAACCCATAACTTTGACAAGCAAGCAGCGCGATGTGCTGGACTTGTTGCTCGACCATATGACGTCGAAAGAGATCGCCATTCAATTGGATATCTCGCCGCATACGGTCGACCAAAGAATTGGCATTGCGCGGCGCAAATTGGGCGCGTCATCACGCTCGCAACTCGTCCTTAAATACCGCGCTTTGCAAGAGGCGGAGCCGCGTCCCTCGGTCACACCGGAAACCACACCAACCGCCCTTGAACCGATATACGAAGAAACCGTATATCAAAATTCAGACATTGCCGATCCTGCCCCTGACCTGCTCAAACAGTCGACGGGCGGCACGGAGATGTCATATTCGCTCCCAAGTGAGGCTGGTGCGCAGAGCCGGTTTAACAACGGGATTGATAGGGATCTTCGTGTCGTTCCGGAGATTTTCGATGGGGCTTACGGCACTTATGCTCGGATCTGCGTTATCCTAGCTATTGCCACCTTGATCTTATTCGTGATGCTTGGCGGGCTTACTATGTTTAGCCAATTGTCTAGTATCATGGCCCAGATCTAGGCGGAAGTTTTGGATATCCAAAACGAGCTTGCGGCCGCCACCCCATCACTTGCCAGAACCGCGCCACATAGCTGGCCTTCTCCGTCCCTCAAAAAGTGGCTTGGAGTAAATGACCATGACAATGCCAGTAGACACAGCCCGCCTTCGGATCGCACGGGATTTGCAAGAAGCAGAAGCCGCTCTTGATGACGCACTTTTGCGCCAGACAGAACTGATGGGCACAATGATCGATACAAGACGGGCGACCAAAAGCGACCCGTTCCTAGGACAAAGCGCTTTGCTTCGTTTGGCAAAGTCTCAGCAGACGCTAATCTCTGCTGGCGGCGATCTTGCCCGCGTTCACGGCCAAATGAGCGAAATTCAGAAAGAGCAAGCAGGCTACAATGACTGCCCTGAAGAAGAAGGCGTTCTCGTTTCCGCACCACAAGGCATCGCGGCCAATGCTGCTTAGGCGCGCCAATCCTATCTCTAACAAAGTCGATATAAAAGGACAGGCTGACTGATGTCGCCCTTGGCCTTTATCCTGACTGTCTTTTCCATCCTGTGTATTTGTTATGCAGGATGGAAAGGTGGCAGCCCAGAGCGAGTGGTGTCTTTTCTCTTCTCGCTCTGGCTGCTCGTCGGGCCGTTTCGCAAGACCCTGTTCCCTTCGGTTTGGGATAGACTCGATATTCCAAGCTTTGTCGTAGACGCCACCCTCACATTCGGCATTGTCCTTGTCGCCTTGCGAGCCAATCGGGTTTGGCCGATGTTCGCCGCTGGTTTTGGCCTCGTCGCCATGCTTGGACACTTTAGCAGAGCGGTTGAATTGGACGGGATGCAACGCGCCTATTGGGCCATGACAGAGCCGCCTTATGTGATCATATCACTGGTTTTGGTGGTCGGAACATATCTGCATGGCCGTCGCAGCGCAGTCTTCGGCAGCTATCGCGACTGGCGCTCATCCCAATCCAATAAAATGCCTAAGGCATAGGCGAGCGGGTTTGGCCGGATCGCTTAGCTATGCGTCCAGTCATCGCGCAGCAGACCATACCAATAGACATCGCGCAGGCCGATATGGGTCGTCTCATGCTGACGCAAATGCGCTTCTTGAACAAAGCCGAGCTTTTCCAATAGCTTTACAGAAGCCGCATTCTCGCAATCCACCTCAGCTGTCAGCTTGCGCGTGCTGCCATCCTTAAACAAATGCTCAATCAAAGCGGAAGTGCATTCGCTTGCGACCCCCTGCCCCTGCTGGTCAGCAACGGTGATATAGCCAATTTCCGTCACGCCCTCTTCATGCGCAGGCACAGCGACAAAGCGGGCTGCCACCTCATCACTGCCTTTCGCTTGGGCGATCCATGTTTTGCCCGGCCAATCAGGATCAGCAAGCCAACCCCATAACTCCGCCTCATCGGCAAATGCTGGCCGCGTTAGATAGAGGCATTGCTGAGGGTCTGACAGGGTCGCAAACAAGGCCGCGCAATCGCTTTCTTGCAAGGGCCGCAATGTGAAGCGCTCGGTCGTCAGGTGCTGGATTTCAGGAAGAGCCATCAAACGCGCCTGCCCTTCTATTCGCTCTTCAAAAACTCAACCAGCGTCTTGACCTTCTTCTGGCGCCATTGCGGCAGAGGCGCGATGAGCCAATAAGCGCGCAGCCCCTCTTCCGGTCCTTCCAATGCGACCAGCCGATTGGCAGCGATCGCATCTTCCACCAGCAATTCGGGCAGCCGCGTTCGGCCCATCCCCGCCATCGCGCTTGACAAGGCTTGGCCGGCATTGCTGACAGTAACGCCCACTTGCGCGTCTTCTGGCAAATCAGGCCCCCACGAAATCCACGTATCGGGTAGTCCCTCGCGCAGGGTTCCATCAGGATTGGCCGCAGCCACGGTCACTCGGCTGGCTGGCGCTAGTTCAACGCCTTCCAGCTCGCCCGGACCATCAACCAAGCGAATCGCAAAATCGAGATTGGATTCGGTGAAGTCGGCGTTCTCGTCAGCCACAAAGATGAATTGCACACCCGGATTAAGGTCAGCAAATTTCGCCAATCGGGGCGCGAGCCATTGCGCGTAAAACTCGCGCGGCGCAGCAATCGTATAGCGATCATTGGCTTGGCCCGCCTGCATCGCTTGGACGCTTTCCTCAAACTTCAAAAACGCCTCACGCAGGGCATCAAGGCCTGCGCCGCCCTCCTCGGTCAATTCCAAGCCCTTGCTGGTCCGGCGGAACAACACAGTCCCAAGGTGATCTTCCAATGCGCGGATTTGCTGGCCGACAGCCGCAGGCGTCACTGCCAGCTCGTCTGCGGCGCGCGTGAAGGACAGATGGCGCGCGGCTGCATCAAAGACCCGCAATGCATTCAAAGGAAGATGTGTTCGCTTCATAACGCTTAGCGGCTTAATTCGGGCAGCCCCGCTAGACAAGTCGCACGTTTAATTGAGTTCAATAATGAGCCGCTT
>CAZTFZ010000105.1:4075-6460 GCA_964613105.1 uncultured Porphyrobacter sp.
GGCAAGACCCAAACCAAAGGACATTAATGACCGCCCGCAAGACTCAATTGGAAACCGCCCAAGCTGCCAATGATTTGGAACTGCCTAGCCCAGCGCCGACGAGTTTTGAGGCTCCGGCAGAGCGTTATGTCAATCGCGAGCTAAGCTGGCTGGCGTTCAACCGGCGGGTTTTGGCCGAGGCTGAAAATACACGCTATCCCTTGCTCGAACGGCTGCGTTTTTTGTCTATCTCGGCCAGCAATTTGGACGAGTTCATCATGATCCGCGTTGCTGGGCTCGAAGGACAAGCCAACCGCAATATTGAAACAACCGCGATTGATGGCACATCGCCAAGCCAGCAATTGGCTGCAATCCGCACAGAATTGCTCGAAATCGAAACGCGCCAGCAAAGGATCCTTGCCGATTTGCGCGGCCTATTGGCTGATCAAGGCTTGCTTCTGCCTTCCATTGCCGACCTCGATGAAGAACAGCGCAATTGGCTCGAAAACTACTTTGCCACCGACATCGTCCCGCTGATTACGCCCCAAGCAATCGATCCTTCGCACCCCTTCCCTTTCGTTTCGAACCTCGGGATGGGGCTGATCTTTCGCCTTAAGCGCGGCAAAGGCCAAAGCGCGCTGGTTGAAATGGTGCTGATACCCAATGGCGTGCCGCGCTTTGTTCGCCTGCCCGACCCTGAGCCTAATGATAGGCCCGACAACAAAGCCGAAGATAAGCCTAAGAATCGGGCCGTTTATGTGCCGGTCGAGGCGATCATCACTCACTTTGCCCATCTGCTGTTCCCCGACTTCAAGATTGTCGGCAATGCTCGGTTTAGGGTGCTGCGCGACAGCGATATTGAGATCGAGGAAGAGGCAGAGGATTTGGTCCGCTTTTTCCGCACCGCCATTCAGCGCCGTCGGCGCGGACGCGCTGTTCTGGTAGAGCTTGATGCAGATGGCGATCCAGCAGCAGAAGCCTTGTTGCGCGAACAGTTTGACATTGATGCAGCGATGATCGTCAAAAGCGAGGGAATGCTGGGCCTACGCCATCTCGACGCCATTTGTGCAGAGCCCCGCCCCGATCTCAAATTTACAGCCTTTGACCCGCGCTATCCTGAGCGGATTTTGGCCCATGAGGGCGATTGCTTTTCAGCCATTCGCGAAAAAGACATCATCATCCACCACCCTTATGAGAGCTTTGAAGTGGTGGTCGATTTTCTGCGCCAAGCTGCCGCTGACCCCAATGTCGTTTCGATCAAGCAGACGCTCTATCGCGCTGGCGACCAGTCCCCTGTGATTGCGGCCCTGATAAAGGCCGCAGAGGCTGGCAAAGCGGTCACCGTTGTGGTGGAAATCAAGGCCCGCTTTGATGAGGAGCGCAATCTGCATTGGGCCAATGAGCTGGAACGCGCGGGGGTCCAAGTCATCTATGGTTTTACCGAGCTTAAAACCCATGCAAAAATCAGCCTTGTCGTTCGCCGCGAGGATGATGGCTATCGCACCTATTGCCACTTTGGCACTGGCAATTACCATCCTGCAAACTCGCGCATCTACACCGATCTTAGCTATTTCACCGCGGATGCTGCCATGGGCCGCGATGCTGCCAAGGTCTTTAACTTCATCACAGGCTATGTTGAGCCGCGCAAACTGGAACGGCTGGCTGTGTCGCCCAATGGCTTGGCCGATCGCCTTTACGAGTTGATCGAGCGCGAGGTCGACAATGCCAAAGCGGGCAAGCCTGCTGGCATTTGGGCCAAGTTAAACTCCATCACTCACCGCGGGACGATCGACCGGCTTTATGCCGCGGCCCAAGCGGGCGTTGAGATAACGCTGGTGGTGCGCGGTATTTGCTCGCTTAGGGCAGGCATCCCGGGGCTGTCCGACAACATCAAAGTGAAATCGATCATTGGGCGTTTTCTAGAGCATGGCCGCATCTGGGCCTTTGCCAATGGGCATGAATTGCCAAGCCGTAAGGCGGCCCTGTTCATAACCAGCGCGGACGCTATGTCGCGCAATCTCTATCGCCGCGTCGAAGTGCTTGTGCCGATCACCAATAAGACCGTTCACGACCAAATTCTTGGCCAAGTCATGCTCGCCAATATTATCGATACAGAACAAAGCTGGGAGCTATTGCCCGATGGCACTTACCGGCGGATGCGCGATACTGCTTTGCAAGACGGGGACACGATTGACGGTGAGAGCCCTGCTCAAAGCAGCAGCGAAGAGCTTGAACCGCGCAGCTTTAATTGCCACCGCTATTTCATGAGCAATCCCTCCCTATCAGGGCGCGGTGCGGCGCTGAAAGACCATAGCGTGCCTTTCTTGCAGCTGCATAACTCGCAGGCCAAAAAGCCAAGCAAAACCTAAGAAAATGGTAGCCCGCAAAAAGAGCAAGGCCAGTCGG
>CAZTFZ010000106.1:0-6418 GCA_964613105.1 uncultured Porphyrobacter sp.
AAAGCCTGTTTTGGCCTGACGAAACTATTCTTGCCCAACAAATGTCATGCCAATGATAGTAGCCACTTGACGCGCGGCTCGCCCATCCACACGCAGTTAGACGCGTCCTAGAATATACTCTTGAATTGCAAAGCGACCCCAATGACCCAGATTTCCGACCTTCATGACCGTTTGCGCGAACTGCATCAGCGCACTTCGGAGACCCCTTTGTTCAACCCTGTGTTCCAATTGGGCTTGGAGCTTTCGCGCGAGCTGGAGGGCGGCGCAATGTCGCTCGACCAGCTTGAGGGTTTGGTGGAAGAGCTTGAGGGCGAGGGGCTTGCCGCCAGAGCAACGCGGCTCACAAGGCTGCTAAGTCCGGTCGATCCAGCCGCCAATGACAGCGCGATTGCCGATCTCACCCAAGCGCAAGATTTTGCTAGCTTTGCAGAGCGCTGGGCGCAGCCTTCGGCCCATATCGTATTCACCGCTCACCCAACGTTTCTGCTGACTGAGAAGCAATCAGAGGCTGTTGCTGGCGCGGTTGAGGCTGGCACAAGCGATGCAAAAGCCATGGCCGTCCCTGCCAAGACGCGCGAGGCTGTGACACTTGATGGCGAGCACCAAGCGGCCATGTCGGCGATTGCGCGCGGCCAAGTGGCCCGCGATCGTATTCACAAGCAATTGTTTGCAGAAGCGCGCGAGAAATGGCCCAATGAGTGGCGCAGCTTCCGCCCGCTTGCGGCGCGTTTCGCAACATGGGTTGGCTATGACATGGATGGCCGGACCGATATTTCGTGGTCCACTTCAATCCGGTTCCGCTTGCAGGAAAAGTCTCAGCGCCTTGCCTCTTACGCAGCAATGTTGAGCGAAGCCTCGCCTGAGCATTCGGCACGGCTCAAAGCGGCCTCTAACCAGGCGGATGCCATGGCGAAGACCTTTGCCGAGGATCTGACAGAGCCTGATGCTTTGTCGAAAGCGGCCAATGCAATGACCGCTGACCATAAGGACAAGCTCACCAGCTTAACGCCGATGATCGCTGAGCTTGAGGCTTTGGCTGCAAGCGCTGATGATGAAACCGCGACAAGCCTGTTGGTGGCGGGCGCTGCCATGCGGGCCGATGGTCTTGGCATGGGCTGGGTGCATTTCCGCGTCAATTCCAGCCAGCTTCACAACGCCATCCGCCAGCGCCTCGACAGCGATCGCCAGCTCGATATCGCGAGCCAAGGGGCGATTGGCCGCCTGCGCGAGGCGATTGCCAATGTCGAGCCTATGACGTCGAATTTCGCCGCGCTTGCTATCGAAAGCTCGACCGCAATCCGGCAGTTCCTCGCAATGGTGCAAATCACTCAGCATATTGATGCTGACAGTCCAATCCGCATGCTGATCGCTGAATGCGAACAGCCCACAACGGTTCTAGCGGCGCTCTATTTTGCGCGGATGTTCGGAGTGGAAGACAGGGTCGATGTCTCGCCCTTGTTTGAAACCCAGACGGCGCTTGAGCATGGCGGGCGCTTTCTCGACGCATTGCTCAGCGAAGAGGTCTATCGCGATTACGCTAGGGCGCGCGGGCGCGTGTGCATTCAGACAGGCTTTTCTGACGCTGGTAGGTTCGTCGGGCAATTGCCTGCCTCGCTCGCGATTGAGCGGCTTCAGGGTCGTTTGGCAGAAGCAATGGATGCCAATGGCATGGGCGATGTTGCCGCGCTGATCTTCAACACCCATGGCGAGAGCATGGGCCGCGGTGCCCACCCGTCGAGTATTAAGGACAGGGTGGATTGGGCGCTGACCCCATGGGCGCGTCGCCGGTTTGTGCGCGCTGAGATCAGGCTAGAGCCGGAAATGACCTTCCAAGGGGGCGATGGCTATCTCTTCTTTGGAACAGATGCTTTGGCGCAGGCTACTTTGACGCGATTGCTAGAGGCAGAACCCAATCGCACCAATCCCAAGGTGCCAACCGATGATTTTTATCGCCGGACCGACATCAGCCTCGACTTTTACAGAGCCATTCGTTCGGACCAATTGCGGCATTTGAACTCGCGCACTTATTCGCGCGCAGTGACAGCCTTTGGGCTTGGCATGCTCAACCAAACGGGCAGCCGTGTGTCGCGCCGCCAATCCGACCTTGCCTCTGATCGCGATATGAGCTTGCGCCAAATCCGCGCAATCCCGCATAATGCGATCCTCCAGCAGCTTGGCTATCCTGTGAATGTGATCGCTGGCGTTGGCCATGCAGCAGAAGGCGCAAGCGAGGAATTGCCCGGCATTCTTGCTGACAGCCCGCGCGGGCGGCAAATGTTCCGGCTGGTGCGTGCTGCCAATGCGCTGGCCAGTATTAAGACGGTCGCAGCCTATGGCGAATTGTTCAACTCTGCCTATTGGGCGAGCCGGCCTTACCGCGGGACAGAGCAGCATTTGGAAGACCCTTGCCTCGTTCTTGCTGAATATCTGACGCAGGATGACCGCACTGGCGTGTTCCGCCGTCTGGCTTCGCGTTTGCGCGTCGATGCGATGAAATTGCACAGGCTGCTTGCCCATTTGCCCGATGAAAGCGCTCAGCATCATGGGTCTGAATCAGGAGGACATGACGCAGATAGGCCCGACCGCGAGCATACCCGCCGCTCAATCGGCGTATTGCAGGCGTTAAGGCTCGCCTTGTTGCAGCATATGATGCTCAAGGTTGTCTCGGTCCCGGCCTTTAGCCGCGCCAATGACATCAGCCGCGATGATGTGATGGAAATGGTCTTCACCTTGCGGATTGATGATGCTTTGGCGCAATTGCGGCGGGCCTTCCCAACAAGCTATCCATCGATCACGGATTTCTCGGTTGAGAGCCCGAGCGATTATCCCGATCAGGGCGCTGGCGGCTATGCCTCCATCCATGAGGAATATATCGAGCCGCTCGAACGGGCTTATGGTCTGTCCTTGCGTATTGCGACATCGATTGCCAATGTGTTTGGTGCTCACGGATAAATAGCCGGATGGGCGAGAACAGTGAGGGGGAATATTTGATGTCAGAGGCGCAGGCGGGACCGGCTAAACCCATGCTCGAGGGTGTGCGGATTATCGACCTAACCACGGTCGTCTTTGGCCCTTATTGCACCCAAACGCTGGCTGACCTTGGGGCAGAGGTCATAAAAATTGAGGGTGAGGGCGGCGACATGTTTCGCTGGTCTGCACGGCCTGCCAAGACGCCGGGTTTGTCTCCTGGGTTTATCAATTACAATTCTGGCAAAAAGTCGGTTAAGCTCAATTTGAAGAGTGCTGACGATCTTGCTCAAATGAAAGAGCTTTTAAGCACCGCTGACGTGTTCATCACCAATGTGCGCGGCAAGGGGCTTGATCGGCTTGGGCTTGGCTATGATGCCGTCAAAGCGCTGTCGCCTGCAATCGTCTATGCCCATTGCGTCGGCTTTGGACAGGATGGCCCCTACGCGGATTTGCAAGCCTATGATGATGTGATCCAAGCGGCTTCTGGCACAGCCAGCCTATTGCCGCGTGTCGATGGCAATCCGGCTGCGCGATATTTCCCATCGCTGATCGCGGACAAAGTCGCGGGGCTTCATGGCGCCTATGCGGTGCTGGCAGGGATTGTCCATCAGCTGCGCACGGGCGAGGGGCAATTTATCGAAGTGCCTATGCTGGAGGCCTTCACGAGCTTTATGATGAGCGAGCATTTGGCTGGCCTAACTTTTGATCCGCCCGTGGGATCAGCGGGCTATGACCGGCAGATCGACCCCGATCGCCAACCTTTCCCGAGCAAAGACGGCTATATCTCGATTGTGCCTTATGCGCCGGATTCTTGGCCGCAAGTGCTCGGCGTTTTGGGGGATGAGACCTTTTTGAAGGAGCGGGGCTGGAACACTCCCAAAGATTGCTGGGCGAACAGCGCGGTGCTTTACGGGCGGCTGGCAGAGATCACTCAGACCTTCACCAATGCTGAACTGCTAGAGCGTTGTCAGGCGAACAATATCCCAGCGCAGGCTGTGCGCGATATTGATGATATCCTGAACGACCCGCATTTTCAGGCGACCGATTTCTTCGAATCCGTCGAGCATCCGACTGAAGGCACGATCCGCAAAATGCGTCCGCCGGTCAAATTCAGCGCCCAGTTCTCGCCTGCGCCCACGCGAGCGCCGCATATTGGCGAGCACAATGACGAGCTGTTAGGGCCCAAAAAGGGCAAGCTGACAAAGAGATAGGTTATCGCGAGATAGCTAGCGCGGAATAGCCAACAAGGGGCCAAAGAGGGGGGAGCTAGCCATGACACAGACGGTTTTGCGCGAGGATTTTGACGGCTGGGTGCAACTGACGCTCAATCGGCCCGATAAGCTCAATTCATTGAACGTCGCTATGTTTGGCGAATTGCGCGGGCATATCGCCGATCTGAGCCCCGATCTGGGCGACGCCAGCGGTATCGGCTGCGTTGTCCTGCGCGGGGCGGGCAAATGCTTTTCTGCAGGCCATGATTTGAGTGGGATTTCGGAAGGCGAAACGCCTCCATCCAAAGGCTGGCATTCTGAGACTTTGCGAATGCTCGAAAAGCTGCCTATTCCGGTTGTCGCAGCGGTCCATGGCCATTGCTATACCGGAGCATTGGAAGTGGCCTTAGCCGCCGATTTTATCATCGCCAGCGACAATGCGCGCTTTGGCGATACCCATGCGAAATTCGCGCTAACGCCTGTTTGGGGGATGAGCGCTCGTCTGCCGCGCAGAGTGGGGCTGGCAACCGCCAAAAGGCTGATGTTTACCGCACAAATGTTTGATGCTGCAGAGGCCGTTCGCATTGGGCTTGCCGAATACAGCATTGCCGAAGCCGAGTTTGAGGGTGAGATCACTCGCATTGCGAGCCAGATTGCTGGTCAGTCGCATTTCAGCCATGCAGCCAACAAGCGCTTGCTTGATCTGGCTGATGGCAAAAGCATGGATGAAGCCTTGCAGCGCGAATGGATGGATGGCGAGGGGCGCGGCCCTGATATGCAAGAACGCATTGCAGCCTTTCAGAAAAAGTGACCGTTTTGGGCGCAATTTTGGCAGGCGGCGAAGCGCGGCGATTTGGCAGCGATAAAGCGCAGGCTTTGCTGGATGGGACGCGCTTAATCGACCGCGTTGCAGCGCGGCTTCAAGCTCAAAGCGCTGCATTGATTGTCTGCGGGCGCGAGGATGCGCGGTTCACTTGCGTCCCCGATTGTCCCGAAGCTGGCCTTGGCCCGCTCGGAGGTTTGAACGCAGCGCTGCAATATGGCGCTAAGCATGGCTTTAGAGCGGTCTTAAGTGCACCTTGCGACGTTCCTGACCTTCCGGCAGATATTGCCCAACAATTGCTAGGTGGCGGGGACAATGGCGAGCTTGGTAACAAAGCAGCTATTGTAGCCAGCCAACCCGTGATCGGGCTTTGGCCAGTTGAACTCGCCGAAACACTCGAGCCATTCATCGCCAATGGAGGGCGGTCGCTTTACGGTTTTGCCGAGCATGTCGGGGCGGCACGGGTATCGGTTACGCCAGAAATTGCGAATGTGAATAGGCCAGAAGACCTAAAGCGGGACTAGTCCTCTAAAAGCGCCAGTAGCGCAAAGCTCGCCAGCCAATGTTCGCCCATGTAATCGCCCGTAACATGGGGCAAAGCGGCGTCCAGATGACGGCGAGCGACAGCCTCTTCCCCCAATGCTCGCCAGCCCCAAGCCCGCGACAGGTTGAGCCCGTCCAAATGCGCTATTTTGCCATCGCTGCGGTCGCTGACACTGGCAGGGACAAATAGGCTTTCAGGTTGGCCTTGTGCACGCTCTGGCAGGAAATCAGCAAACCAGCTGGCGAAGTCTGGCTTGGTCATGCAAGCGCGCATCAGCAGCGCTTCTGACAAAGCGGGCGAGAGAAACTCATCACCGCAAGGCTCCCACGCTTGGCAGGCCTTATCGCCCTCAAACCAATGGCGTGCTTTAGAGCGAATTGTCGCTGCCAACTCCTCGTCAAAAACGTCAGCCCATTCCAATGCGAGCGTCAAAGCAAAGCTCGTGTTGAAATGGGTTCCGGTGCGAATGGGGTAGGTGAGAATGGCAAGGTAATGTTTGAAACGCTCTGCAAAAAGCTGCGCAAGCGGCTGTAATTGCGCCCGCCATGGCGCATCATGGCGGCTTGCTTCCAAATGCAGGTAGAGCAGCCAGCCCCACCCATAGGGCCGCTCAAACCCAGCGCTTTCAGGCCGCTTGGCATAGGCCAGCTCTACGCCCAATTTGTCTGCGGTAAAGCTGCTATCAGCGAGCGTCTTGATCGCCTCTGCCTCTGCCATTTCGGGATGGAGCCTGCGCAGGGTCAAAAGCGTCCACCAGCCATGGACGCAGCTGTGCCAATCATAGCTGCCAAAGAACACCGGATGCAGCACGCGCGGGGGCAGGACATCCGCATCGCTGGCCATCACATGATCAAGCTTATGCGGATATTC
>CAZTFZ010000107.1:0-6365 GCA_964613105.1 uncultured Porphyrobacter sp.
GGGTCTTTCACGCCCTTGCGGGCAATCGCTTGGCGCAATCGGCGGATATGCACATCGACCGTGCGCAATTCGATATCGCTGCCCGTGCCCCATACTCCATCAAGCAATTGGTTGCGGCTGAAAACGCGGCCCGGACTTTCCATAAAGAACCTGAGCAAGCGATATTCTGTCGGGCCAAGATGCAAGGGCTCGCCATCCCGATCAACCTTATGGGCAACCGGGTCGAGCGAGAGATCGCCAACCACCAATGTCTCGCCAGCAAGGGCGGGCCTGATGCGGCGCATGACAGCGGCAATCCGCGCCAGCAATTCACGCGGTGAAAAGGGCTTGGTCAAATAATCATCAGCGCCCGTTTCAAGCCCGCGCACACGGTCATCCTCGGTTTCCCGAGCGGTCAGCATGATGATCGGCACATGGGCGGTTTCTTGGTCGCGGCGCAAACGGCGGCAGACCTCGATGCCGCTGGTCCCCTCAACCATCCAATCGAGGATAACCAGATCGGGCGCTTCTTCCTTCGCCATCAGCAAGGCTTCATCACCGTCAGGGGTGGAGCGCACCGAATACCCCTCTTTGCTAAAGCGATATTCGAGCAATTCTGAGAGGGCCGGATCATCCTCGACCAAGAGCAATTTTGCTGCGCTCATGCTAATCCCTTGGGCCTATTCCCTTTAAGAAAGCCAATTGCTCTCGTTCCGCGCTGGTAAGAGGCAATAGCTACTCTTTTGTATCAGCCATCAGAATCGCGCGGATATTCTCCGGTTGCGGCGAAATGGACCATCTCGGCAACATTGGTCGCATGGTCGCCAATCCGCTCTAGATTGCGAGCAACAAACAGGAATTGGGCAGCGCTGCTGATGGTTTTGGGGTTCTCAACCATATGGCTGACCAAATTGCGAAAGATGGAATCGTAAAAGGCATCGACCTTATCGTCGGCTTCGATCACTTCCTGAGCCAATTGCGCATCGCGCGCGGCATAAGCGGTCAGCACATCATGGACCATTTCGGCGGCCAGATCAGACATTGCTGGCAGCAACGTCAGCGGTTCAAACCGCTTTCTGTCAGTGACTTTCTTGGTCGCTTTGGCGATGTTTTTGGAATAATCACCGATCCGCTCAATCACGCCAGCGATTTTTAGCGCTGCGATAACTTCGCGCAAATCATCAGCCATTGGCGCACGCAATGCGATCACCCGGACAGCAAGCTTGTCGATTTCAGCCTCAAGCGCGTCGATCTTGCGGTCGCCTTTAACAACCTTTGTGGCCAGTTCCTCATCGCCTTTGACTAAGGCTTCCATTGAGTCTTGAACAGCGACCTCGGCCAAACCGCCCATTTCGGCAATAAGGCCGCGCAGACGGGTGATGTCCTCGTCGAATGCTTTGACTGTATGCTCATTCATGGACCGATTTCCTCAAATACTGGTCATTAAGGCAGGTTTACGCGGCCCAAGTTATCAGGCCAGTCCTAAATCAACCATAACGGCCAGTGATGTAATCCTGTGTTCGTTGTTCCAGCGGGTTGGTGAAAATGTCTGTTGTGCGGCCATATTCCACCATTTTACCAAGGTGGAAAAAGGCGGTGCGCTGCGAAACGCGCGCGGCCTGCTGCATAGAGTGAGTGACGATGACGATGGCATAGCGGCCGCTCAGATCATCGATCAATTCTTCGATTTTTGCGGTCGCAATCGGGTCTAGCGCCGAGCAAGGCTCGTCCATCAAGATCACCTCTGGGTCGACCGCAATTGCGCGAGCGATGCAAAGCCTTTGCTGCTGTCCGCCTGACAAGGCCGTGCCGCTGTCTTGCAAGCGGTCCTTAGCTTCTTCCCATAACCCTGCGCGGCGCAAGGATTTTTCGACAATTGCATCAAGCTCGTCCTTGCCCTCTGCAAGGCCATGAATTCGCGGGCCGTATGCGATGTTCTCATAGATGGTCTTGGGGAAGGGATTGGGCTTTTGGAAGACCATGCCGACCCGTGCGCGCAATTGCACGACGTCCAATTTTGGGTCGTAAATATCCTCACCATCGAGCGTAATCATGCCTTCCACGCGGGCAGTAGGGATGGTGTCGTTCATGCGATTGAGCGAGCGCAAAAAGGTCGATTTACCGCAACCCGACGGCCCGATAAATGCAGTCACATATTCGGTTGGAATATCAATAGAGACATCATCAATGGCTTTCTTATCGCCATAATAGACCGACACGTCGCGCGCGCCCATTTTGGGATCGTTTTGCTCTAGATTGGGATGGACTACGGTCACCAGCTTTTCTCAAATTTGTTGCGCAGATAAATGGCGAGGCCGTTCATCAATAGCAGGAATAACAACAGAACGATAATCGCCGCAGATGTCCGCTCGACAAAGCCGCGATCGATTTCATCGGACCACAGGAAGATTTGCACCGGCAGCACGGTGGCTGGCGAGGTAAAGCCATCGGGCGGCGTGGCGACGAAGGCCCGCATACCGATCATGAGCAATGGCGCGGTTTCCCCAAGAGCGCGCGCCATGCCGATAATTGTGCCTGTTAGAATGCCCGGCAAGGCAAGCGGCAAGACATGGTGGAACACCACTTGCACTGGCGATGCGCCAACCGCCAAAGCGCCATCGCGAATGCTGGGCGGAACGGCTTTGATCGCATTGCGCCCCGAAATCACGATGACCGGCATGGTCATCAGCGCCAATGTCATCCCGCCGATCAGCGGGGCAGAGCGCAAATTGGGAAAGATGGTCAGGAATACAGCGAGGCCCAATAGACCAAAGATGATCGAGGGGACTGCCGCAAGATTGTTGATCGAAACCTCGATAAAGTCGGTAAGCCGGTTTTTGGCAGCATATTCCTCAAGATAGAGCGCTGCGAGAACGCCAATCGGGAAGGCCAAGACCAGCGTTATCAGCATCGTCAGAATGGAGCCTTTGAGCGCTCCCCAAATGCCGACTTGCTGAGGGTTTGTTGCATCAGCGCGGGACAAAAAGCCGCTGTCAAAGTTTTTGGATAGCAGGCCTTCGCTTTTTAGGCGGGTCGCGAGCTTTTGCGTCTCCATCGCGCCTTCGCCTGAGTAACCAGCGGCCAAATCGGCGCTTGCGGGCAAATCAAAGCGCGTTTCGCCAGCGCTTAGCACAGCGGGATCAGCGATAATCGCTGCTGCTACATCGCGCCAAGCTTGATCGCCGATTTCTGCGGCAGCCTCCTCGCCCAAATGCTTTTGCGCGTAGAACTCAACCACAGAGGGCAGGCCTTGCCGCTCCAACACCTGCATGCCTCCGGTGCCAGACAGAGTGCTAGCGTCGCCCGAAATTCCGGCTTCTGAGAAATCAATAGGCACGTTCATTTCAACGCGCTGAAAGCCGCCAATCCCATTGATAGTCATCGAGACCAAAAGGAATGCAAGGACAGTCACCGAAAAGACGATCGCGCTCAAGCCAATCAGGCGAAAACGGCGTTCAGCGGCATAACGCTTTTTAAGGCGCGCTTCGAAGGCCGGTGTGCGGGTCGGGGCGATATGCTCACTCATAGGCTTCGCGGAACCTTTTTACGACGCGCAGGGCGATGAAGTTGAGGCCAAGGGTCACAAGAAATAGCACAAAGCCAAGGGCAAAGGCGCTGAGCGTCGCGGGATGGTCAAAACTGCCTTCACCGGTTAGCATGGCAACGATTTGCACGGTCACAGTGGTCATAGAATCGAGCGGATTGGCCGATAGATTGGCCGCCGTTGATGCTGCCATCACCACAATCATAGTTTCGCCAATGGCGCGGCTGATCGCCAGCATGACGCCAGCCACAATGCCCGGCAATGCAGCAGGCACGAGCACGCGGCGGATCGTTTCAGATGTGGTGGCGCCCATTGCTAGGCTGCCATCGCGCATGGCCTGAGGCACGGCGGCTATGCTGTCATCGGCCATCGACGACACGAAGGGAATAATCATCACGCCCATAACAAGGCCAGCGGCAAGCGCGCTCTCGCTCGACGGGTTGGAAAAGCCGACCGCCAGAGCCATGTCGCGAATGAAAGGCGCCACGGTGAGCGCAGCGAAATAGCCATAGACCACCGTTGGCACGCCGGCCAAAATCTCAAGCGCAGGTTTAATCCAGGCTCTAAGCGCTGGGCGAGCGTATTGGGTTAGGTAAATCGCGCTCATCAGCCCCAAGGGAATGGCGACAATCATGGCGATGATCGCGCCGATAAAGATCGTGCCCCAAAACAAGGGAATTGCCCCGTAACGCGTCGGGTCAGGGCTGTCAGCGCTGCTCATTGGATCGGGCGACCAGAAGGTGCCGAACAAAAAGTCAATTGGCGAGACCATGCCGAAAAAGCGCACCGTCTCGAACACTAAGCTTACGACAATGCCCATAGTGGTGAGGATGGCGACCAGCGAGGCGAGCAGCAAAACGGTCATCACCATGCGCTCTACGCGGTTGCGAGCGGTGAAATCGGGCTTGATCCGAAGGAATGACCAAGCGCCGCCTAAGAATGCAATCAGCAAGGAAACGGCAATCCCAATCGCGGAATAGCGCGCAATGGCTGTGCGGAAGGGTTCGACGAGAGTGTTGGCTTGCTCGTTAAACACACCGATCGCATTGCCAGTTGCGACAGCGCGTGCTTCGCTCAGCATAGTCTGCCGCTGAAAATCGAACTCGGGCAGGGCTAGGCCTGCGGGTGTCGCAAGAACCGATTGGTTCACAAGGATCGGCGAAATCACGCTCCACAAAGCGATAAACACCACCATCGGGACAACAATCCATAAGGCAACATACCAGCCGTGATAGCTGGGCAGGCTGGCAAGGCTTGTGCCTTCGTCTTTGCGAAAGCTCCAAGCGCGAGCGCGGGCCGCGAGCCAACCGGCAAGGCCAAGGCCAAGCGCCAAGAGCAGCAGGATCGTAGGAGACATTGCGCTCTGGCCCTAGCTCAGACCAATGCTCGGCATCAGTTTGCCGCTGCCACTTCGGGCAATGCTATCGGCCCAAATCTGTACGGCATTTGCAATATGCGCTCTGGTCATTGTGGCCTCTTTAGCGGCTTGAGGAAAGCAGTGTGTGTTACAGCCTATAAACGGCATTGTTACGTCTTGATGACGGCTATCTAACAGCGCGCAAACGCTGGCAATAGGAAGAGGTGCAAAAACCCTGCAAAACCCTGCAAAATCCTGGCTTTTTGCGGCTTTGCCGACGGCCTAGGCTAGCCCGCTTCAATCTTTGGATCGCTTGTCGGCCAAAGGCAGGACGATTTTCACGCGGGTTCCTTTGCCTGCCTCCGAATCGATGGAAAGGCGTCCGCGGTGCCGCTCGACCACATGTTTGACGATCGCAAGTCCAAGGCCAGTGCCGCCTGAGGCGCGGCTGCGACCGGGATCTGTGCGGTAAAAACGGCGGGTCAAATGCGGGATATGTTCTGCCGGAATACCTTCGCCGCGATCCTTCACCGTCAGTCGAACGCGTTTATCACCCTGTGCTTGCAAACGGATGGTAACCGGTTCGCCCTCAGCGCCATATTTCAGGCCATTGTCGACGAGATTTCGGATCAATTGTTCAAGCTGCTGGGTATCGCCCGTGACGGTAAACTCGCCGTGGGCTGCAAAATCGATCCGTGCCAAGCGATTGGGACCAGCTGCATCATTGGCCGCCCGCTTTGTAAGAGCGGCCAAATCAATTTGCGCAGAAGGGCTGTCGTGTTTTTCCGCTTCGATCCGTGACAGGCTCATCAAATCGCTGACAAGCCGCTGCATCCGGTGCGCTTCCTTGTCGATTGTGCCGAGGAAAGATTGCGCGGTTTTGGTGTCGAGCGATGCCCCGTCCTCTCGCAGGGTTTCGACATAGCCGATGACCGAGGCCAGCGGCGTGCGCAACTCATGGCTCGCATTGGCGACAAAATCGGTGTGGGCGCGGCTGATGTCGGCCTCTGCCGTGCGATTGACCAGCTCAAACATTGCTAATCCGCCGTCGAGTATTTTGCGCGTGATCTCCCATATGTCTTTGCGCCGCGCGAGGCCTTGGATGACTGCGCTGCTTGTTTCATTGGAATCGATCAGCTGAATTGCCTGTGGATGGCGCAAGGCAATGCGCACATCTTGCTCGATGATATGAGCGCCAAGCAAATCGCGTGCAGCAGCGTTGGCGATGATAATTTTGTCTCGCCGAGTGATCATCATCGGAGCCTGCGAGCTCTCGATCAATTCGCTCATCCGGGTGGTGGAGAATTCCTGCGATTTACCGCTGTTTTGCGAATCGGGCGGGGCGCCGCCAACGAGCAATAGCGACCCAGACCAGATCAGCAGGACAATGAGGGCGATTGCAACGTTCACCCCGCTCGTCACCATCATGATCGTCGCAATGAGCGCGAGTATGATCGCTGAAAAGAGGAAGGAGCTGGTGCGCAT
>CAZTFZ010000108.1:0-6237 GCA_964613105.1 uncultured Porphyrobacter sp.
GAAGCTGAGCTCAATTCCTGTAATCCGCAGCCTATCTGGGCGGCATGCGGATTGCGCCATCCAATCGGAACTGGTGGCCATTGATGTAAGAATTGCTGGCAATCTCAACGATCAGCGAGGCAAATTCTTCTGGCTCACCCAGGCGCTTGGGGAAGGGCACGCTGGCGTTCAATTGGTTCCACATCGCTGGATTGCGATCTTTCATCCCCAGCATCAGCGGGGTCGCAAATATGCCCGGCATCACCGAATTGACGCGAATGCCCAGATCCATCAAATCGCGGGCCATTGGCAGGACCATCGCGTTCACGCCGCCTTTTGACGAGCCATAGATAACTTGGCCGATCTGTCCGTCTTGCGCCGCCACTGATGCGGTCAGCGTGATCGAGCCGCGCTCTCCATCATCATTGACGGGATCGCTATTGGCCATGCCCAAGGCTGAAAGGCTCGCAATCCGGTAGCTGGCGACAAGAATGCCCTCTGCCCCGAAAGCGAAATCCTCGGTCGAGAGCCTTTTGAAGCCGCCTGTTTCCTTGTCATAGCCCAAGGTTTTGCCGCGTTTGGAAGCCATCGCGCAATGGACGGTGGTGCGTTCCTGTCCATTGGCCGCGCGCGCTGCTGCGAAACCATCGACAACCGATTGCTCGTCCATAATATCGACATGGTGGAAGGTTCCGCCAATCGCCTCTGCATGGGCAGCGCCCGCCTCGTCCTGAATGTCAAAGATCGCAACTTTGCAGCCTACATCGGCCAAAGCCTGAGCGCTCGCCTTGCCGAGGCCTGATGCGCCGCCGGTTACCACTGCTGCCATGCCCTTAGTCAATTTCATCGAAATCCCATCCCTTTGCTTCACTTTTTTAACGCAATCTCTATGCGCTTACTGCTATTCCATGAGTTCACCGTCTAGACTAATCATGATTTTTCCAATGCACCACGGCAAACCGCCATTCACAGGAGCGCATGGCCAATGACATCATCGCTGATCCTTGCGCTGATTGCGACAATGGTGACGAGCATTGGTGGGCGCGATCAGTTGATCGCCGCGCATTTGCGCAGCGCATTGGGGCCATCTGTGCCGCTGCTGGTCATTGGTTTTGTCTGCTCTGCGATAAGCGCTTTTGCGATGGCCTATGCCGGTTGGAAGGTCGAGGCGTTGGTTTCAGATGCGGCCGAAACGATGCTGGTCGCCTTGGCAATGCTGCTGGCTGGGCTTGAGCTTTTTTGGCCGGTCAAAGTAGCTGCGCCAAGCGAGCCGACGCGCTCCTTGGGGGCAACCGCCTTGGTATTGCTATACCGCCAGATATTCGACGGGCCGCGCTTTTTGATATTTGCGATAGCGGCAGCTTTCGGCTCGCCCATTTTCGCCGGAATTGGCGGAGCGATTGGCGGTTGTATGGCGATTGGGCTGGCGTGGTATTTGGGCCGCGAACTGCCCGACCATTGGCCTTTGCGCAAAATCCGCGCAATCTTGGGAGCAGGCATTGCGCTCGCCGCGATAATCATCGGGCTTACCGTGCGCGGCATCTTGTGAGCCCTGATCGTTCAAAGGCTCGGGCTTTTGATCGGCCAATCCAATTGGCCATGAAGCTTGCTCATCAGCTGCGGCATCGCTGGCGCAAATTGCGGGGTAGCCCTTTGCGCGGTGTCTCTGTGATTGTCCGCAATGCCCAAGGCGAGGTGCTGCTCGTTCGTCACAGCTATGGGCCGCCCGGTTGGTATATTCTTGGCGGAGGGCTGGGCAAGAGCGAGGACCCTGAAGCGGGCGCTTTGCGCGAAATGCGCGAAGAAGTCGGCTGCGAGGCGCAAGATTTTAACCTTTGCGGAGTGTTAGAAGACACAATTTCTGGCTGTCCGCACACGGCCTATATCTTCCATTGCACAACCACAGATGAGCCGCGCCCAGACAGGCGCGAGATTGTCGAAGCGCGCTATTTTGCGCTGGATGAACTTCCGCCAGACCTCACCCAAATGGGGCAAGAGCGGCTGGCGTTTTACTGCCAAAACGGGGAAGCTCAAGCAGAGGATCAAGCGCGCGCCTAGGCCCAGTAGTCCGCCGTCACAAAAGCGACAATTGACCGTCGCCTCGCGCCTTTTCCTCTGCCTTTTGGCGGCTCGCGCCCTCAAGGTTGGAAAGAGTAAGACCCATTAGGCGGATGGGCATGCGAAGGGGCAATATCTCTTCGAGCAGGCCGCGGCTAAGCGCAGCAAATTCCTCGCGCGAACACACGGGATGGGGCGTCGATTTGGAGCGGGTCATGCTCTGAAAATCGGAATATTTCAGTTTAAGAGTGACCGTCCGGCCCTTGGCTTCGCTTTGCTCAATCGAATTCCAGACAATCTCGATGATGTTTTCCAACGTCTCGCGCAGGGCAGGGCCGCTGGAGATGTCGTCTGAGAATGTGCGCTCCCCGCCAACCGATTTGCGGATGCGGTGCGCTCGGACGGGGCGCAGATCAATGCCGCGCGCTGCCCTGAACAAATAGCCTGCCTGACTGCCGAAATGGGTGGTCAGAAATTCAAGCGTTTGAGCAGCGAGATCAGCGCCTGTTGCAATGCCAAGCTTGGCCATTTTCTCTTCCGCCTTGGGGCCAACGCCGTGGAAGCGGCGCACTGGCAGGCCGCCGACAAAATCTGCCCCTTGGCCAGGGCGGATAATGCACATTCCATCAGGCTTGTTCTGGTCGCTCGCCAGTTTTGCGAGGAATTTGTTGTAAGAGACGCCAGCGCTCGCGGTAAGCTGGGTCTTGGCGCGAATTTCCTGCCGGATCAGTTCTGCAATGCGCGTCGCAGAGCCAATGCCCAGCTGGTCCTCTGTGACATCCAGAAAGGCTTCGTCCAGACTGAGCGGCTCAATCAGCGGGGTGTGATGAGCAAACACTGCGCGGATGATCCGGCTCGCTTCCTTGTAAGCGTCAAACCTATGCCGCACGAAGATGAGATCGGGGCAGAGCCTTTGCGCGGTGACAGAGGGCATTGCGCTGCGCACACCAAATTTGCGCGCTTCATAGCTTGCTGCGGCCACAACGCCGCGCCCGCCAGCGCCGCCCACGGCAACCGGCTTGCCGCGCAAGGAAGGGTCATCGCGCTGCTCTACGCTGGCGAAAAACGCATCCATATCGACGTGGATGATCTTGCGCAGGCCGCTGGCGTAGGCTGCGTCATCGCCATCCTCATCATCGCCGGACAAATTGTCATTCTGCGCCATAATCGCGCAGACTAATGCGTGATTGGCGCTAGGAAAAGCGCAGATCAGTATGCGGCGCGCTTACGAAAAGAACAGTGGCAATTTGCCACTTAGGAATGCAAGGGGTGCTGCATGGCCGCTCAAGCAATTCCCGATCAAACGAAGGCACCGCTAGGCGAGCGTGAGCTTATCTGGATGATGGCCATGCTGATGGCGCTTCAAGCCTTTGGGATTGATGCAATTCTGCCCGCCTTGGACGAGATGGCCGCTGCGCTTTCGATACCCGGAAACGATCGCCAGTTCTTAATCGGAGCCTATTTGCTGGCCGCTGGAATTGGAACTCTTGTGCCAGGCGCATTGGCCGATAGATTTGGGCGCAGGCCCATCCTTTTGTGCTCAATTTCGGTCCATATTGCCCTGTCCATCGCTAGTATATTTGCGACAAGTTTCGAGATGCTTTTGATGATCCGCTGCACTCAAGGCTTCTTTGGTGCAGGGATTGTCGCATTGCCGCCAGCGATCATTCGTGATCGGGTGGGGGGTGACAAAATGGCGCGCATGATGAGCCTCATTTTTGTGATATTCTTAATGGTTCCAGCGCTTGCCCCAAGCGTGGGGGAGGCGATTTTGCTTGTCGCTGATTGGAGAATGATATTCGCAGCAATGGCACTGCAAGGCATTGTGATGGGGGCATGGGTCTACTACCGTCTGCCCGAAAGTCTGCGGCCTGAAAATATGCAACCAATCGAGCCGCGGGTGATCGGGCGCAATATGATCCGCGCGCTAAGCTTGCCTAGCACCGTGGGGTATATTTTTGGCAGTTCTGTTGTCTTTGCAGCCTTGTTTGGTTTCATCAATTCATCTCAGCAATTGATCGCGGAGAGTTTTGGGGCGGAAGAAAATTTTGCCGCAATCTTCGGCTTTTGCGCTGGCTCCATGGCATTTGCCAGCTGGTCCAATTCGCGCATCGTTGAGCGTTTTGGCGCGCGCCGGGTTAGCCACGGCGCGTTGTTCCTCTTCATCGGGGTGAGCGCGGTTCAAGTTTGGTTTGCATTTCAGCCCGATCAGACTTTGTGGAGTTTTATCCCGATGATGGCGACAAATATGATGCTGCTCGGGTTTATCGGCAGCAATTTTGGCGCGATTGCAATGAACCCCTTTTTCACCATCGCTGGCGCTGCCAGTTCTGCCCATGGCTTTGTCCGAATGACGACGGCAGCAGTTTTGGGCGCAGTCATTGGCTATGCGTTTGATGGCACAGCGCGCCCGCTTGCTGTGGCTTTGCTGGCCAGCGGATTGGTCTGTCTGTGTTTGGTTTTGTTTAGCGAGAAGGGCAAATTGTTTGGCCCACCCGATAGCGTGAAAGGGCCAAGCACGCTCAAGACCTTTTAGATCGGCAGATACGGTCAGCTAAGCGGTCGCGCAGCGCTTCAAGAGTGCAGCTTGCGCCAAGCAAGATCGGCAAATTCGCACAAGAGCGGCCGTGTGTCGCGTGGGTCGATAATATCTTCGACATTATAGCGTTCTGCGCTGCGGAAGGGCGAGGTGACTTTGCCAAGCCGCTCTTTGATCTCCTCCAGCAAGGCCGCAGGATCATCGGCTGCCTCCAGCTCTGACTTATAGGCAACCTCTAGGCCGCCAGCGATTGGCAGGCTGCCCCAATCGCCCGAGGGCCAGCAATAGCGATATTGATAGGTTTCTGCATTGCTCATCGCGCTGCCGGCAATCCCGTAAGCGCGCCGCATCACAATGCTGGCAAGCGGGACCTTGGCCTTATAGATCGTGTTCATCGTCTCGACGCCGTAGCGGATCGTGCCCGCCATTTCAGCCTCGCGGCCAATCATAAAGCCGGGATTGTCAACAAGGTGCACAATCGGCAATCCAAACTGATCGGCAAGGCGCACAAAGCGAGTGACCTTTTCCGACGTTTTGGCTTCCCATGAGCCTCCCAGAAAGCTGGGGTCTGATGCGACCACTGCGACCGGCCACCCATCAAGCCTAGCAAAGGCAGTGATCGCCGCGCGGCCCCAATTTTTGCCCATCTCGAACACAGTGCCTTGGTCGAATATGGCGCTCATCGCGCGGCGCATGGAATAGACGGTGTTGGCATCGCGCGGAACAAGCGACAGCAACTCTTCCTCGCGGCGGTCCACTGGGTCATGACACTCAGCACGGCGAGCGTGCTGGCCGACATGCTCTGGCATGAAGGAGAGGAAATGGCGCGCTCTTGCAAAGGCTTCTGCTTCTGAGGCGACCTCATCATCGACCACGCCATTGCGCGTGTGAATATCCACCCCGCCAAGGGCTTCTTTGTCGCGCGGGTCGGTATCGTCATCGCCGTCCATGGCTGCGACGACTGCGGGACCAGCGGCAAAAAGCTGGCTAAGCCCGCGAACCATGATCGAATAATGGCTGGCAACGGTGCGTGCTGCGCCAAGGCCTGCGGTTGGCCCAAGAGCCAATGCAACCACTGGCACGGTGTCGAGGTTTTTGACCACATCACCCCAGCCCGGAACAGCAGGAATATAGGTCGCGCCGATCTGTTCGAGCGTTTTGACAGAGCCGCCGCCGCCTGTCCCATCAATCATGCGGATGATCGGCAGTTTAAGCTCATGCGCCATGCGCTCTGCCTGCACCATCTTGCGGGCAATGCCAGCATCGGCAGCCCCGCCGCGAATGGTGAAATCATCGGCTGTGGCGACCACGGGCCGCCCCTCGATCATGGCTTTGCCAAACAGGAAAGGCGCTGGGGTGACGCCGGTTAGATCGCCATTGTCGTCATAATTGCCTTGGCCAGCGATCTTGCCAATCTCGCGGAATGAGCCATCGTCGCATATCGCATCGAGCCGAGCGCGCGCATCCATCTTGCCGCGCCCGTGTTGGCGAGCGACCTTGTCTTCACCGCCCATTTTGTCGGCAAGAGCTTCGCGCCTGCGCAATTCTTCGAGTTCGCGTTGCCAGTTTGGGCCCAAAGTCATGGTTTTTGTGTTTCGCACGCCGTCCGGCGCGCGATTTCCTCGCTCATGCGATCTGTGATCGCGTCGCTGCGGGCGGGC
>CAZTFZ010000109.1:0-6234 GCA_964613105.1 uncultured Porphyrobacter sp.
GCCATTCGCGGCGTGGAATCCAATGGCATGATGTGCAGCGTTCGAGAGCTGGAATTGGGCGAGGATCACGACGGGATTATCGAACTGCCCGCCGATGCGACGGTCGGCCACAGCTTTGCCGATTATCACGGGTCATCGCCGATCATCGACGTTGCGATCACGCCCAACCGCCCCGATTGCATGGGCGTTTATGGGATTGCGCGCGATTTGGCGGCGGCTGGCTTGGGAACGCTAAAGCCGATTGCCCAACTTAGTTCTGGGCCGAACTTCGTCGCGAACGGCGCTTGTCCCACGGAAATTCGCACCGATGACACAGAAGGCTGTCCGGCATTCTATGGCCGCGTCATCACTGGCGTCACAAATGGTCCGTCGCCCGACTGGCTCCAGCAACGTCTGGCCAGCGCTGGGCAAAAGAGCATTTCACTGCTGGTCGATCTCACCAACTATCTGATGCTGGCCTTTGGCCGTCCTGCCCATGCCTATGATCTGGCGAAACTATCGGGCCCAGTGGTTGCTCGGCGGGCAAAGTCTGGCGAGCAGGTCACCGCGCTCAATGAGAAGACCTATACGCTGGACGATAGCATGGTCGTGATTGCCGATGACAAGGGCGTGCATGATGTCGCAGGCATTATGGGCGGGCTTAATTCGGGCTGCTCTGACCAAACCACAGATGTCTTGCTTGAGATTGCCTATTTTGAGCCTGCGCGCATTGGCGTGACGGGCCGCAAACTTGGCCTAGCATCGGACGCACGCACGCGGTTTGAGCGCGGCGTTGATCCAGCCTTTCTCGATGATGGTTTGGATTTGCTCACTGGCCTGATTGTTGAGCTTGGCGGCGGCACTGCATCCGAAGTGGTGCGGGCAGGCTCTGCGCCATCGACGCCCAAAGTGGTTGCTTTCGATCCTTCGCTAACCTTGCGTCTTGGCGGCGTTGATGTGGCCGAGGATGAGCAGCGGCGCATTTTGACCTCGCTTGATTTTGAGGTCGAGCCTGATTTCACCGTCACCTGTCCCTTGCGCCGTCACGATATCGAAGGGCCAGCCGATCTGGTCGAAGAAATCGTCCGCATCCATGGCCTCGATAAGGTCGAAAGCGTGGCTCTACCGCGCGCAGAAGGCGTGGCGCGGCCCACGGCAACACCTGCTCAAGCGATGGAGCGCAAATTGCGCCGCACAGCCGCTGGCCAAGGCCTGCATGAAGCGATCACTTGGTCCTTTATCTCGCAAGGCGAAGCCGAGGCTGTCGGCGGCGGTGCATGGTCGCTCGATAATCCGATAAGCGAGGATATGAAGGTCATGCGCCCCTCGCTGCTTCCCGGCCTGCTTTCAGCGGTGAAACGCAATGTTGATCGCGGCGCCTCTTCGCTTGCCCTGTTCGAGATCGGCAAGCGCTATCTTGCTGATGGCGAGCATCCCACTTTGGTCGCGGTGCTGGCGGGCAATCGTCAGACACGCAATTGGCAGGCGGGTAAAGCGCAAAGCTATGATGCATTTGATGCCAAGGCCGTGTGTTTGGAATTGCTCGCAGCCGCTGGCGCGCCAGTGGACAAATTGATGGTGATGCCAGCCGAAGATCCCGCTGGCATTTACCACCCCGGCCAATCAGCCAGCCTAAGGCTTGGCCCCAAGAATGCGCTTGCGAGCTTTGGCGCCATCCACCCATCCACCTTGGCGGCGTTTGATGTGGATGTGCCGGTCATGGCTTGCGGCATTCACTTGGACGCTATTCCTGCGCCTAAGGCCAAGAAGGGCGCATCTGCCAGCTTTGCGCGAGCACAATATGCGCCGCCAGCCTTGCAAGCTGTGACGCGCGATTTCGCTTTCCTCGTGGCGGCCGGTTTGCCTGCGGCTGATTTGCTGCGCGCGGTTAAAGCGGCAGAGAAGACGCTGATTGTTGATGCGAAAGTCTTTGATGTGTTTGCGGGTCAGGGCGTTCCTGAGGGCAAGAAAAGCATCGCTATCGAGGTCACCCTCCAGCCGGGCGAGAAGAGCTTCACCGATGATGAGATCAAGGCTGTGAGCCAGAAGATCATCGATGCTAGCGCCAAACTTGGCGCGGAGCTGCGCGGTTAACGTCCTTAGTTGGCGTTATCGCCCCAACCGGCATCATCATCATCGCCGCTGGCCGCCCAATCATCGCCATATTCTTCGTCGAACTTGCGTTGCTTTCTATCCTGGTGGCTGTCTTGTTCCATCTTTGAGAAGGCTGTCATGGCTGCGCCGGCATTCTTAACGCGTTCGGCAGTTTCGGGGTCTGCTAAAGCCACTGCTTTGGCCACAGGCGCAGTGGCGAACATCATATCGAAAGGCCGTCCTTCGACCGCTGCAGCCACATGCTCGACAGCAAATTTCTGCGACATGGCAGGGTCATGACCTTTTCTCTTATGAAGCTGCTCAAATCGGGTTTCCACACGCGTTCCGTTTCCTTCTGGGGTGAGCCTCGTCACGATCCGAAAAACATCTCCTCCCAATTCATCTTTAGCAGTGACGATAATAGTATTCTTATCCGGCTTGCTGACTGTGCTGCCGACCAAGCTTCTATCGGAAACTGTGGGAAGGACAGCGCTTTCAATCGCGCTAATGACCGCATCCGGCGATTTCTCGTAATATTTGCCGCTCTCACCGCAAGCACTCAATAAAAAGAACCCCAGAATACTTAAAAGAACACTACGCATTTCGAAAGACCCCCTGACTAATTTGAGTGAATATTGAAATGGATTGGTTAAGAATTTTCTACCGCACTTGCTCTTTGTGCTCGAATGCTAGCGCTTGCCGGTGGACGGCGGCATGGGCGCGGGCTAAGGCGCGCGCTCTATGTCAAACAGAAGAACATTTGCAATCATCTCGCACCCCGATGCGGGTAAGACGACGCTGACGGAAAAGCTCTTGCTGCAAGGCGGAGCGATCCATTTGGCGGGGCAAGTGAAGGCGCGCGGGGCTGCGCGGCGGGCGCGTTCTGACTGGATGAAGATCGAGCAGCAGCGCGGCATTTCGGTCACCTCAAGCGTTATGACGTTTGAACGAAATGGCGTCACCTTCAATCTGCTGGACACGCCGGGTCACGAGGATTTCTCTGAGGATACTTATCGCACGCTAACCGCAGTCGACAGCGCGATTATGGTGATTGATGCGGCCAAGGGTATCGAGCCGCAAACGCGCAAATTGTTTGAGGTTTGCCGCTTGCGCAGCGTGCCGATCATCACTTTCGTCAACAAGGTCGACCGCGAGGGCCGGCCAGTGTTTGAGCTGCTCGACGAGATCGCCGATATGCTCGCGCTTGATGTGTCGCCCCAAGCCTATCCAGTCGGCATGGGCGGACAGTTTGAGGGCGTGCTTGATTTTGCGAGCGGAGAAGTGGCGCGCCCAGAAGGACCATCGAAAGAGTTTTTGGGCACGCGCGAGGCTGACCCAGCTATTCCCGATGCTTTCGCCGAGGAAATGGAGCTTGCCCAGATCGGCTATCCAGAGTTCGATTTGGAGGCTTACAGGGCAGGCGATCTGACGCCTGTCTATTTCGGCTCTGCCTTGAAGAACTTTGGCGTCACCGAATTGATCGAGGCGATTGCGAGCCATGCGCCGCCGCCGCGTCCGCAGCCTGCAGGGGACGAGCAAATCGCGCCCAGCTATGACGAAGTTACTGGCTTCATCTTCAAGGTCCAAGCCAATATGGACCCCAATCACCGCGACCGGATTGCTTTTATGCGGCAAGTGTCTGGCACGTTTAAGCGCGGGATGAAGCTGACGCCGTCTGGCCTTGGGAAGCCAATTGCGATCCACTCTCCTATTCTGTTTTTTGCGCAGGATCGCGAGATTGCTGACACGGCTGAGGCGGGCGATATCATCGGCATCCCCAATCACGGCACATTGCGGGTTGGCGATACTCTCTCAGAGAAAAACACAGTGCGCTTTACTGGCCTGCCCAATTTTGCGCCGGAGATTTTGCGCCGCGTTCAATTGAAAGACCCGACCAAGACCAAGCAGCTTAGGAAAGCGCTTGATGATTTGTCGGAGGAAGGCGTCATTCAGGTCTTCTATCCAGAGCTTGGCGCGCAATGGATTGTCGGCGTCGTTGGACAATTGCAATTGGAAGTGCTGGTCTCGCGGCTATCAGCGGAATATAAGGTTGAGGCAGGGTTAGAGGCGGCTCCCTTTGCCACCGCTCGCTGGGTCAGCGGCCCTGACGAGGCGCTCAAGACCTTTGAGGAGTTCAACCGCGCTAATCTTGCGAAAGATCGCGATGGCGATCTGGTGTTCATGGCAAAGGCCGCTTGGGACGTGAATTACGCAGCTGAAAAGAACGCCGAGCTCAATTTTTCAGCGACCAAAGAACGCTAGGCGCTTGCATCGTTGCAGCAAGGCTATCCTTGCGACTTAACGCAGTTCGGGCCATGGCGGGTGCATGACAATCGCAGGCCCAACTTCGCAAACCTTCATTTCGCAGCGGCTAAGGCTGCATTATCTCGATTGGGGCAAGATGGCTCCCGATGGCACTGCCAAGCCGCCACTTGTGTTGGTGCATGGCGGGCGCGATCATGCGCGCAGTTGGGATTGGACCGCGCAAGTCTTGGCCAAGGATTATCACGTTGTCGCGATGGACCACAGAGGGCACGGTGATAGCGACTGGGTGTCTGATGGCAATTACCACGCCAACGATATGGTCTATGATCTGGCGCAATTGATCCACCAGCTTGATGAGGGGCCAGTGACCATTATTTCCCACTCAATGGGCGGCAATGTGGCTTTGCGCTATGCTGGCATGTTCCCCGATATGGTCAAGAAATTGGTCGCGGTCGAGGGTGTTGGACCAAGCCCCAAGATGCGTGACGAGCAGCGCGCAAGGCCCTATCCAGAGCGGATGGCCGAATGGATTGCAAAGAAGCGCAAAGCATCGGGCCGCACCCCGCGCAAATATGAGAGTATTGAAGCCGCTTTTGCTCGGATGATTGAGGAAAACTCCTATCTTACCGAGGATCAAGCCCGCCATCTCACCATTCACGGGGTCAACCGCAATGAGGACGGCAGCTATAGCTGGAAGTTTGACCCGCATCTCAATGTTTGGGGAGTTGAAGATGTTGCCGATGAATTTGTGCAGCAGACTTGGGGCGCGATCACTGCGCCCACCTTGCTGATGTATGGCGCCAATAGCTGGGCGTCTAATCCGGAAAAAGATGGCCGGTTGGTGCATTTCAACACCGCTAAAGTCATTGAATTTGCCGATGCGGGCCATTGGCTGCATCATGACCAATTCGAGCGCTTTATGAACACTGTAAGAGAGTTCATCTGATGGGATCAAGGCCCCGCAGACGGTTTGAGGGAGCATGTCATTGCGGCGCCGTGAAATTCGCCATTCAGAGCGATATGCCAGAGTTGACCACTTGCGATTGCTCGATCTGCATCCGCAAGAATGCGCTTATGGTGAAGGTTCATGAGGATGATTTTGAACTGCTATCGGGCGACGAGAGTCTTAGTGAATACCAATTTCACACCCATACGGCTCGGCATTTTTTCTGTGCCATTTGCGGCATTTATCCTTTTCATCGCAAACGGGTGACGCCCGATCATCTTGGGATAAATGTGCGTTGTCTCGACGGCTTTGATCCTGTCGGAATTCCCGTTCGCGCAACAATCGGTAAGGAGATGGATTGATGGCTGAGTTTTTTGACGCTCTAAACGACAAGCATATCGCAATGCTCGAAGGGCAACCGGTCTTCTTTGTCGCGACTGCGGCGGCGGATGGCCGGATCAATCTAAGCCCCAAGGGCTATGATGCGATGCGGGTTCTCGCCCCTCAAAGAGTGGCCTATCTCGACCTTGCAGGCTCTGGCAATGAGACCCATGCCCATTTGGTCGCTCCGCAAACAGATGCAGGGCGGATCACCATTATGGTCTGCAATTTTGACAGCCCTGCGCTGATCTTGCGCATATATGGGCGCGGCGTGCCGGTGTTGCCCGGCGATGATGCTTGGGAAGAGCTAGCCGCCCATTTCGAGATGATGCCCGGCACAAGGCAAATCTTCGATATTGCGGTTGAGAGCGTGCAGACGAGCTGCGGCTGGGGTGTGCCCTTCATGGAGCTTTCGGGCGAGCGCGAGACCTTGAAAAAGGCGCATCGCCAGTCCGATCCCGATGAATGGGTCGCGAAACAGGCTGGCCGCAGCACCAGTATCGATGGCCTGCCAGTAACGCCGCCCACACGCTTTTACAGCGGTGAATAGAGCGCATTAGGCGCGCCTA
>CAZTFZ010000110.1:0-6180 GCA_964613105.1 uncultured Porphyrobacter sp.
GCTAGAATTCGGTTACTTCCACTTCCAATTTGCGGAAGCCATGCACGAAATTGGCCCTCACCCGCTCTACGTCTCCGGCGACATGCACGCGCATCCGGCGCTTGTGCATTTCCTCTAGCAGGATGCGCAATTGCAATTCGGCGAGCCGAGCCCCAACGCAGCGGTGGATGCCATAGCCAAAGGCCAAATGCCGCCTTGCATTCTCGCGGGTGATGTCGAGCTTTTCAGCGTCTTCGAACACGCTTTCATCGCGATTGGCCGAAAGATACCACATGACGAGCTTGTCGCCTTTTTTGATCTTATGACCAAACTGCTCGGTATCTTCGGTTGCTGTGCGGCGCATATGCGCAAGCGGCGTTTGATAGCGGATGCATTCTTGCACTGCATTGGGGATGAGGTCTGGCTGTTCCTCGAACAATTTGCGTTGATCGGGGAATTTATCAAAGGCGTGAACGATCCCGCTCATTGTGTTGCGGGTGGTGTCATTGCCGCCGACGATCAACAAAACCAGATTGCCCATAAATTCCATCGGGCTCATCTGGTTCATAGCGGGCGAATGGATCATCATGGAAATGAGGTCGGGCGCGGGATCAGACTGCGCTCGCTGGCCCCATAGCATTTGGAAATAGGCGCCCATTTCGTGCAAGACTTCGCGGCGCTGCGTATCAAGTTCGCGCGCAAGACCCAGCTCTGTATCGCCCGCCCAATCCGACCAGAAGGTCAGCAAATGGCGGTCTTCCCAAGGGAAATCGAACAGGATTGCGAGCATGCCCGTGGTAAGCTCGATCGAGACTTTCTCGACCCAATCAAATGTCTCTCCGCGCGGCAGACTGTCGAGCAATTCGCTGGTGCGCATGCGGATTTCTTCTTCCATCCGCTTCATTTCGGCTGGCGTAAAGGCTGGCGCGACCGTGCGCCTTTGGCCGGTGTGTTTGGGCCGGTCCATGGCGATGAACATAGGCAATTGGAAACGCTCTTCACCCTCGGCGAGTTCTTCTTCCCAATCAGGATCGCTGATTGTGATCCCGCCCTTTTCCCAGTCTGATGAAAACAGCTCGGGCAAGGCTTCGATATGCTGGATCGCCTTGTGGCCTACCACATTCCAATAGGACCCAAAGGGGCTTTCCTCGACATAATGCATCGGCCCTTTGGCGCGCATCTCGTCAAAAATAGGCTGCCAGCGGTCTTCTGCATAAATGTCGCTGCGGCTTACATCGAAAGGATCGGAATGAGCGCCTTCGGGAAGAGGATTGGCCTCGAAATAGTCTTTCAGCGCCTGATAGGCGGTGGGTGATGTGCGGAATTGCGGCTTTTCCGGTGCTATCGTTGCCATGTCATCTCTCTCCCATATATTCGCTTTTGCACGCGGCTTTCTTGGGGCCGTCCTCGCAAAACTGTATGAGGGTTATCCCGCCTTACTTACCCTTATGTCAATAGTCAGTTTCGGATTGGGACTTAAGCGGCAATGCAATGCTGCTAAATCTAAGCTGCTGCTTGGCGCTTGCTGAGCTTAGCAGGCCCAGACTTCATGACCTTGCGGCGGAACAATCCTGCGCCGATTTTGACGAAAGCCAGCACGCATAGCGCTTGCCAAGCAATCGCCAAGGCATGCGGCCAAAGGTCGGCTGATTGCGCGGCTCTTGCGAGCATTGCGAAGGGCGAGCTTAAGGGGAAAACCACAGCGATTAGTTCCAGCACAGAACCGGGGCTGGTGATCGAGAAGGCTGCGATGAAGAACACCAAAAGCTGCATCATTGTGACCGGCATCGACAAGGTTTGCACCTCGCGCACAGTGGTTGCCATCCCGCCAATCGTCAAAAAGAGCGAGCCGAGCAGCAAATAACCAAAGGCGAAATAGACGACGCCCAGCCCTAAAAACAGCGGCCAGCCCAAAGCCGGCGTTGGCAATTGCGGCAAGGCTTCGCCGCCAAATGTGACGAGCAGAGCGCCAAAGCTGCCCCAAACGGCGACGCCTACAAATGACACGCCAAGCATGGCGATAAGCTTGCCCAAAAACACTGCATCCATCGGGATTGAGGCTGCCAAAATCTCGATGATCTTATTGGCCTTTTCTTCGACCAGATTGGAGAGGACCATGCCCGCCAAAAGGATCATCAGCATGAACAAGAGCAATTGGCCTGCTTGTGCGGTGAGCAAGCGATCCGAACGGTTGGAGGCAGCGCTGGCGGCAACGGGCTTGGCTGCGACTTCGGGAAAATCGGTGGAGCTTTTGCCGCTGGCCATGGCAGACAGCATTGCAATGGGCCCATCCCACATGGCGATTTGCGCCTCAGTTCCGGTTAGGACGGGCGCGCTGAGGCTTCCGCTGACAACGCCAGCATAGCCAGCGCCTTCCTGCGCCAAAATGGCTTCGGGCGACGAAGACAGATCGCTGGCGCTTTCCAATTGAGGCAGTCCCGGCAAGGTTTGATGGAGCGACTGGCGGGTAGCCATCATCGCTGCGTTATCGGCCTCCGACATAGCAAGAGCGACCGTGTTTACTGTGACTTCGCGTTGCACTTGCCCGCCGATAGAGCCAGCCAAAGCGCCGACGACCACTGGGAACAATGGCCCGAGCAAGAAGAAGACAAAGGCGCGGCTGAACAGGATCGCAAAGAAATCACGCCGCGCAATGACGCTGGCGGCTTGCCACAAGGAAAGCCGAGCGTTGTCAAAACCAGCTCCTGATTTGGGCGAATGCATATCAGCGCTCATTGTTTGGCCCCCGTCTGACTGTGCTTTGTGTCGTCGGCATCCTCGGCCCGATTGTCGGCCCCATTTTCGAGGAGCGCTCGCGCAGCGGCCTCTCCGGCAATTTCGACAAAGGCGTCGTGCAAACCGGCCCGCTCAATCGAGAGCGACAATATGCCAGCCTCTCCGTCGATCAGGCCTTTAAGCAGGGTTTCAATGCCGGTTTCGGGCACTGGAAAAGACCAGAAATGCCCGCCACCTGCCTTGTGAGCATGTTTGGCATCTGCCGGAAATGCGCCGCGCCATGCCCCGTCCGCTTGCTCTGTTTCCAAGCGGACTTGCGCTGCGATGCGATCGCGTGCCTCGTCAACCGCGCCAGCAAAAGGCACTTTGCCGCCCGCGATAATGGCAATGCCTTCGCACAGCCTTTCTGCATGAGCGATCACATGGGTAGAGAAAATGACCGTCGTTCCATTTGCGGCAAGCTCGCGGATCATCACCTCAAGCTTGCCCTGATTGATGGCATCAAGACCGCTGAACGGCTCGTCAAACACCACAAGGCGCGGTTTATGAACCAGCGTGCCGAGCAATTGCACGGTTTGCGCCATGCCTTTCGACAATTGCCGGATTTGCCGGTCAATCGCATGAGACAGCCCATGCTTTTCCAGCAATTCGCGCCCTCTTGCGCGCCCTTGTGCAAGCGGAACTCCGCGCAAAGCGCCCATAAAGGCAATCGCCTCATCGCATTTCATGGCAGGATAGAGCCCGCGTTCTTCGGGCAGATAGCCGATCAACCGGCCAATATCTTGCGGATTGTCATGACCAAAAACGCGGCGCACGCCTTCGTCGGGTTCAATAATGCCCAAAAGCATCCGCAAGGTGGTGGTCTTGCCAGCGCCATTGGGGCCAAGAATGCCGTAAATCGCGCCCTCAGGAACGGAAATATCGACCCCGTCCACTGCCAAAGTGTCGTCAAAGCGCTTAATCAGGCCGCGCGCTTCAATGGCTAGCGGTTTTGCCTCAGCATGAGCTATTGGCTTGCTTTGAATGAGCATGACGGCGCATTGTCCTTTGTATAAAGCCCGCGACTGTTACGGACTGAATATGAGGAGCAGGTTAGGGCGTGGTTAACGCGAGCAACCTTTCAAACAATGCAAACAGCTGATTTGCCACCCAAAACTGCTGCGAACGACTTGCGCAGTCAATTGCAAGCAGAGGCCTTGCGGCTGGGTTTTGCCAGCGTTGGCTTTGCCTCTGCGCGCGAGGACCCTGTGCGCAAAGAAAGGCTCGAACAATGGCTGGGCGAGGGTCATCATGGCGCGATGGATTGGATGGAGACGCGCAAAAGTGAGCGCGCCTCGCCGCAAGGGCTGTGGCCAGAAGCGCAATCGGTCATTGCCCTTGGGATGAGCTATGCGCCCACGCACGACCCGCTCGCTTTGGCGGATGAAGGCGAAAAAGCGCGCATCTCGGTCTATGCGCAAGGGCGCGATTATCATGATGTCGTCAAAAAGGCTCTGAAAGCGCTGGCCCGCTGGATCATTGCTCGCGCTCCGGACAGCGAGCTTAAGGTCTTTGTCGATACTGCGCCTGTCATGGAAAAGCCCTTGGGCGAGGCGGCCGGAATTGGCTGGCAGGGAAAGCACACCAATATGGTCAGCAAAACCCATGGCAATTGGCTGTTTTTGGGAGCGATTTACACAACGCTGAAATTTGCGCCTGACGCGCCGCATAAGGACAATTGCGGCTCGTGCACGGCCTGTCTCAACGCTTGCCCGACCGATGCTTTTCCAGCGCCCAATCGGCTGGATGCGCGGCGCTGTATCTCTTACCTCACGATCGAGCATAAGGGGCCGATTGCAGAAGAGTTTCGCGAGGCCTTGGGCAATCGCATCTATGGCTGCGATGATTGCTTGGCGGTCTGCCCATGGAACAAATTTGCGCAGAGCGCCCATGCTCATGCCAAATTTGCCGCTCGGCCCGAATTGGTGGCGCCCGATTTGGCCGATTTTCTGGTTCTGGATGACGCAGGGTTCAGAGCGCTGTTTTCAGGCTCTCCGATAAAGCGGATCGGGCGGGACCGGTTCGTGCGCAATTGCCTCTATGCAGCTGGCAATAGCAGACAAGCACAATTGCTCGGCCCGGTAGAAGCTTTGCTGAGCGATGCCGACCCTGTCGTTGCAGAGGCTGCGAAGTGGGCCAAAGCGCGGCTGAAAGCCTAAGCCCTAGAGCATTTCTTTGAGCGGGATTTCGGTGTTCGCAAGCACATCGGCTTCGACTTCTGCGCGGGCTTCCACCAGCTTTCGCCCTTGGGCATAGTCGCGCGTCGCATTGACACAATCGAGCGCGATGACCTTGCCTTCTTTTAGATAGATAACCGCAAATTTGCGGTCCTGTGGATCGCCGCGAAGCACGGTCTGATCGTGGTCAATCGACAGGCCAACGGTTTGCAGGCGCAAGTCATATTGGTTCGACCAGAACCATGGCACGGCTTCATAGGCTTGCTTGTCGCCCATGATCGCGCGCGCTGCACAGGTCGCCATGTCATTGGCGTTCTGGACCGATTCCAGCCGGATTATGGCATTGTCAGCATAGGCATTTGCATGGGCTGCGCAGTCGCCAATGGCATAGATATCGTCGAGCGTTGTGCGGCAATAAGCATCGACATCAACGCCGTTTGTGCCCGAAGCGCCCGCAGCGATAAGCGGCCCGACAGACGGCACAATACCAATCCCAGCAATGACCAAATCGCAAGGCAGGGTCTCGCTGGCATCGGTCACAACGCCGGTCACTTTGCCGTCTTCGCCTTCGATTTTCTCCACCGAAGTGCCAAGCCTTAAGTCGACGCCATTGGCGCGGTGCTCGGTTTGATAAAACTCGGACAATTGCGGGCCTGCAACGCGGTTTAGAACGCGGGTTTGGCCCTCAAGAACGGTCACTTGGCAATCAAGTTTGCGCAAGACTGCTGCTGCCTCAAGGCCGATATAGCCTCCGCCGATCACGACCGCTCGCTTTGCGCCATTTTTGAGAGCGCCCATGATTGCATCGACATCGGCGCGAGTGCGCACACCATAAATGCCGTCCAAATCGGAGCCGGGACAGTCGAGCCTGCGGGCCATGCCGCCGCCTGCCCAGATAAGCTTGCGATAGCCGATCCGGCTTTCATCGCTGAGCACAACTTCATGCGCCATCCAGTCAATCTCGGCGACATTTGCACCCAATTGCAAGCGCACATTCTTATCGGCCCAAAAGCTCTCTGGGCGGATCAAAATACGCTCAAACGGCTTATCGCCTGCAAGATACTCCTTGGACAAGGGCGGGCGCTCGTAAGGTGGGGCCGTCTCGCGGCTCAACATCAAAATGCTGTCCTCATGCCCCGCTTGGCGCAAAGCAATCGCGGCCTGCGCACCGGCATGGCCCGAGCCAACTATGATAATGTCCGAGGTTTCCATTCAGCCCTTAGTTCGTTGCGCATCTTCGCTGGGGATG
>CAZTFZ010000111.1:0-6163 GCA_964613105.1 uncultured Porphyrobacter sp.
GATATGCGTATCAACCGCAAAGGTTTCTTCGCCGAACCAGCAGTTCAAAACCACATTGGCCGTTTTGCGGCCCACCCCGGGCAGGCGCACAAGGTCTTCGCGCGTTGCAGGCACTTCGCCGCCATAGTCGTCGATCAGCAATTGCGAGAGAGCGATGACATTCTTCGCCTTGGAGTTGAACAGCCCGATGGTTTTGATGTGTTCCACCAAGCCCTCCAGCCCCAAATCGAGCATTTGCTGCGGTGTCTCAACCTTAGCAAACAGAGCCTTGGTTGCTTTGTTGACGCCAATATCGGTCGCTTGCGCTGACAGGGCAACGGCGACCACAAGCTGATAGGCATTGCCATATTCAAGCTCAGTCTCTGGCGCAGGATTGCCCTCTGCCAGCCGCCGGAAAAATTCGAAGATTTGATCTTTAGTCATGGGCGCAAACTAAAGCTCCAAAACGTCCGCCATTGTATAACGGCCAGCAGGCTTGCCCACGAGCCATGCCGCAGCTTTGACCGCGCCGCGCGCAAAAATTGTGCGGTCTTCGGCAATATGAGAAAGCGTAATGCGCTCTTGCTCGCCTGCCAGAATAACGCTGTGATCGCCTGCGACGCTGCCACCGCGCAAAGCAGCAAAGCCGATTGCGCCGGTCGCGCGAGCGCCTGTCACTCCGTCCCGCCCGCTTTCGGTCTTGGCGGCAAGGTCAATGCCGCGCCCCTTTGCAGCCGCTTCGCCCAGCAATTTGGCTGTGCCCGATGGTGCGTCAACCTTGTGGCGATGGTGCATTTCGACGATCTCTAAATCCCAATCATCGCCCAGTTTTGCAGCCGCTTTTTCGACCAAGTGAGCAAGAACTTGCACACCAAGCGATGTGTTGCCTGTTTGCAAAACCGCGACTTTGCTGGCTGCGGCATCGATTGCTGCGAAATGCTCTGCCTCTAAGCCAGTCGTGCCGATCACTAAGGGCGTGTCGGCGGCTATCGCTGCGTCAAGATTGGCCTGCAGCGCGCTGGGCGATGAGAAGTCGATCAGGCAATCGCTCTTATAGGCAAGCGCCAAAGGATCGCCGCCTGCGTCAATGCCGCCTGCGTGGTCATGCAGGTGATCTTCACCGCTCAAAAGACCAGCAATCGCTTGGCCCATTCGGCCAGCGCTGCCGATAATGCCAAGGCTTGCTGCAACCGCCGCAGTAACAATCATTATTGCATTTCCTCATTGTTCTCTGCTTCATGGCGGGCATGAGCGCGTTTCGCAATATTGTCATCCTCACAGGGGCCGGAATTTCAGCAGAAAGCGGGATAGACACCTTCCGCGATGCAGGTGGGCTTTGGGAAAAGCACCGTGTCGAGGACGTTGCAACGCCAGAGGGCTTTGCGCGCGATCCAGCGCTGGTCTTGGGCTTTTACGATATGCGGCGTGCCGCTTTGGCGAATGTTGAGCCCAATGCGGCCCACCGTGCGCTGGCCCGGTTGGAGGAGGGGTTTGCTCAAGATGACACGCGCGAATTGCTGCTCGTCACGCAAAATGTCGATGATTTGCACGAGCGAGGAGGGTCGAAACAGGTTCTACACATGCATGGCGAGTTGAAGAGCGCTTTGTGCAGTTCATGCGAGATGCGCAGCGCATGGGATGCGGCAATGTCCGCCAATGATGATGGCGAACGCCCGCCATGCCCGGTTTGTCAGGCGCCCAGCCTGCGGCCCGATGTCGTTTGGTTTGGCGAAATGCCCTATCAGATGGAGCGGATTTACAGGGCCATTGCGGCCTGCGATCTATTTGTCAGCATTGGCACGTCAGGTGCGGTCTATCCAGCGGCAGGATTTGTCCAAGATGCGCGCAATGCAGGCGCTGCAACGCTAGAGCTGAATTTGGAGCCAAGCGAGGGGAGCCATTTCTTCAACGGGTCGCGCCATGGCCCGGCAAGCGCTCTTGTGCCTCAATGGGTGGATGAGATTTTGGCGGGCTAAAGGTCGCCTTAATCGGCGAGCCTATTTCTTCTTAACCGGAGGCTGCTTGCGCGTGAACACCATCTCATTGTCGCTCGAAGCTTTTGTGTCAAAGGCATAGCCTTCCGCATTAAAGTCTTTCAGGCCTTCTGCGCGGTCGACTTGATTGTCCATGATCCAGCGCGCCATCAGCCCGCGCGCAAATTTCACGTGATACATCAGCCGCCGTGCTTCGCCATCCTTTACATTGAGGAAGCTGGCGGTGATCGTTTTGCCGGGCAAAACGCTGGTATCGACGGCTTTGAAATATTCGTTCGAGGCAAGGTTGACGATGGTGCTGTCCTCATGCTCGCCCAAATCCTCGGCCAATTGCTCGCCAATCTTGCTGCCCCAAAAATCATAGAGCGATTTCCCGCGCGGATTGGCCATCTTAGTGCCCATCTCAAGCCGATAGGGCTGGATCGCATCCATAGGCCGCAAAAGGCCATAGAGGCCCGACAAAATGCGCAAATGCTCTTGCGCATAGGTGAGGGCGGCATTGTTCATGCTCTTGGCCTCAAGTCCCCAATAGACATCGCCATCAAAGGTGAGGCCCGCTGGCTTTGCCGAATTGCTGCGCCCCTCAAGGTCAAAGCTCTTGAACCGCTCAGCATTCAATTCTGCCAGATTGTCCGAGATATGCATCAATTGTTTGAGATCAGCTGCCGATTGCTGCTTTGCGACCGTGGCAATGGCGCGAGTGTCGGCATCGAGCCGAGGGCGCGTGACATCAAGCGCAGTGTCGGCCGTTTCAAAGTTCAGCTTTTTGGCAGGAGAGAGGAGGGTAATCATTCTTTTGCGTTCCTAGAAGTTCTTCGACTTTATAATTGCGATTGGCGGGCTTGAATTCAAGGCGCTGGATCGCCGCAACCCTTGCAAGCCGGGTCTTTTGCAATGGTAAATTTGCGCATTGCAGGGGCCATCCCGTCGAGCAAGTGCACTGTGCCCCAATTGGGATCGCCCAAAGCGCTCACCCCGTCGAGCAGCACACGCACGGCTTGCATAGCGGCAAAGCTGCCCACCCATCCGGCCATTGCGCCCAGCATGCCGTCTTCTGCGCAAGTGTCGCAATCTTCTGCGTCAAAGGCATCGCCAACGAAGCAGCGATAGCATGACTGCCCGTCCAAATGGCCTGCAAATGCGCCGACTTGCCCTTGAAAACGGCCAACAGCAGCCGACAGCAAGGGGACATGGGCGGCAACGCAAGCATCTGATACGGCCAATCTTGTGGCGAAGTTATCAGTTCCATCAAGCACGAGGTCTGCGCCTGCAAATAAGGCACTGGCGCTTTCACTGGTGATGCGCTGATCATTGATGGCGACCGTCAGCTTTGCATCGAAATTGGTGACCCAGCGGCGCGCAGCGACGGCTTTGCCATGACCAATATCGCGCTCTGTATAGATGGTTTGGCGCTGCAGATTGCTGGCGTCCACCACATCATCGTCAATCAGGGTCAATTGGCCGATGCCAGAGGCCGCGAGATATTGCAGAGCGGGTGAGCCTATGCCGCCAAGGCCGACCAGCACCAAATGCGCCTTTGCCAGCATTGCTTGCCCCGCTCCGCCGATTTCAGGCAAGACGATATGGCGGGAAAAACGATCCAATCTCTCTGGTGAAAAGCTCATTGGGAAACTGTTTACAGCGTGTGGGAAAGCTGTCGACAGTGCTGTGGACACAGATGTGGATTGGCAGGTGATAGGCTGCGCATAAGATGCACAGTGTTATACCATCAAATCTGTCTCAGATTGTCAGAGCTATTCAATCGGCAAACGCCATACACAAAGCGGCAAATGCGTGTTCTCTTAGCTTTCAAGCTGGCGCAGCAGGCTGCGCACATCGCCATCCATATCCGCGTCGCGTTGGCGTAGGTCTTCGATCAAGCGCACGGCGTGGATAACCGTGGAATGGTCGCGTCCGCCAAATTTGCGGCCAATCTCTGGATAAGAGCGCGGGGTAAGAACCTTTGACAGATACATTGCAACCTGACGCGGCCTAACCACAGCGCGGGCGCGCCGCTTTGAAGACATCTCGCTGCGGTCGATCCGGAAGAACTGGCAAACCGTGCGCTGAATTTCGTCGATCGTGATCCTTCGGCGATTGGCCGAGAGAATATCGGTAAGCTGTTCTTCAGCGAGATTGAGCGAAACCTCTTGTCCGGTCAGCTGAGCGTAAGCGATGAGTTTGTTGAGGCCGCCCACCAGCTCGCGGATATTGCGCGTGATTGTGCGGGCAAGAAAATCAATCACATCATCGGGCACTGCAAGAGGCGCAAAACGCGATAGTTTTGATTCCAAAATCTTGCGGCGCAGATCAATGTCGGCTGCCTGAATATCGGCAACCAGACCCATAGACAGCCGGCTGAGCAGGCGCGGTTCGACACCATCCAATGCTTGAGGTGCACGGTCAGCGGCAAATACCAGGCGTTTGCCTTCGGCGAGCAGCGCATCAATCGTGTAGAGCAGCTCTTCTTGGGCGCTCGCTTTGCCAATGATGAATTGAATATCGTCAACCAGCAGCAAATCGAAGCTGCGCAGGCGCGCCTTAAATTCGATCATCTGATTTTGCTTAAGCGCTTGGACGAATTCCACCATGAAACGCTCTGCGCTGCAATAAAAGATGCGCGCGCGCGGGTGGGCTTGCAAATAGGCATGGCCGATGGCGTGCAGAAGATGCGTTTTGCCTTGGCCGGTCGCCGCCTTGAGATAGAGCGGCGAGAATTGCGGGCTTTCGGTTGCAGCCATCCGCTGGGCGGCATTGCAAGCAAGGATGTTCGCCTCGCCGGTCACAAAGGCTGCAAAGGTCAGCGATGGATCAAGCCCAACGCTGGATGTGAAACCAGCATCGCCCAAAGTGTCAGCAGAGATTGCCATCATCGATGTATCAGCGCCATCATTGGCCGGACGGCGGCCATCAGAATGCAGATTGAGATCAGCGACTTGCCGACGACCCGGATGCACTGAGATATTGACGTGGCGCACTTCGCCCCGCGCAATTTTCCAAGCCAAGGAAAGCCGCTCTGTGAAGCGGTCCTTTACCCAATTGGCCGAAAATTCGGTGGGCAGATACAGCTCTAGAGTGCCGGTTTCTTTGTTGATCCCGCCAACTTGGATCGGCTTGATCCATTGGCTGTGCAATTGGTGGCCGAGATCCTTGCGCAAGCCCTGACTGATGTCAGCCCAATCCGCTGCAAGGTTTACTGCTTCCAAATCTTCCATCAGATCTTCTTTGCCCGACCGCTTGGCATTGCCGCTCTTTGCTTTACCCATCCCGATTACTTATTCCCCCATTCGCAATGCGTGCAGGCATCGCGAGATTAAGTCTGTTTCGTCAGCCTAGGAGAGAAATTGCCGGACTGAGCGCTAGCTCAATTGGCGTTTGCATAGCGCAGCCGTTACCCGGAATCGTGGTTCCCGAGCTCTGCTTCTTAAGCCATGCCTCTCAAAGAGTGTCATCGATGTGAAATCCGGTCTGTCCATCACCGGAAGAGCCATCATCTATGCTGGCGATGGGCCTTTGGGCAAGGGGTGAAATTGCAATAAAACGGAAATAATTCGGTTGACTCGCCTCTAACCCGCAGGCTTGCGTTTAAGTATATGAAAAATATAGTTTTTAACCATAGTAGGGGCGCGAATCGCGGGAAAAGCTGGATTCTTTCGATTCAATCATCGCATCCGGCTGGCGAATCCATGGCCAAACGCAAATCGGGCCAGCGCCGCTTGGCACCAGCCCGATTTTGTTTGATCAAGAAAAGCCGCGTTTTGACGCTGCTTTGGCCTGCGAAGGCCAATTTTTGCGAATCGGTCTTGATGAAAGACCGGTCGCTTTGCCTCGCTTAAAGCGCTGCCACTCTTTTGGAGAGCCGGCTCAATTTGCGCGACGCTGTGTTCTTGTGCATTACGCCGCGTGCCACACCGCGGTCCATTTCAGGCTGCGCAGCTTTCAAAGCTTCGGTCGCGCCCTTTTTGTCGCCTTCTGCGCAAGCAGTTTCGACGAGTTTGATGTGGCTACGGATCCGGCTCATGCGCGCACCGTTGATTTCGGCGCGGCGGTCGTTGCGGCGGATCCGCTTTTTGGCTTGCAGCGTATTGGCCATTTATTGTCCTTATTCGACGTGTCTTGTTCGTGGCCGCCTTTTCCTCCTCTTTCATAGAGACGGCAGCGGCCCAATTGCTAAGCTATTTCGAGAATCG
>CAZTFZ010000112.1:0-6139 GCA_964613105.1 uncultured Porphyrobacter sp.
CGCCGAAACCTGAAATACCAGACTTCATGGCCAAATTTGGTGCGTGCCTTGTGTTCATAGCGCGTCTCGCACCAGCCAGACGGGCGGTTTTGCCAATCAGTAGCTTCCTTGGCCACCCATTCAAACTCATTGGTAAAGCGCCGCATGACCATCAGCGCATGGCGCAGATAGATCGCATGGTCAGTGCCAAAGCGAAATTCTCCGCCCGGTTTGAGCTTGTCTGCAAACATGCGCACCGGGCCATCGTTCATCATCCGCCTTTTGGCGTGTTTGTTCTTGGGCCATGGGTCGGGGTGAAGCAGATAGAGCATCGTTAGCGCGCCATCAGGCACACGGCCCAGCGCTTGCAAGCCATCGCCATGATGCAAGCGCACATTAGCGAGATTTTGCTCTTCAACATGGCCCAAGGCAGCAGCTACGCCGTTCAAATAAGGCTCTGCGCCAATCAAGCCATGATCGGGCAAAAGATCAGCGCGATGCGCCAAATGCTCGCCCGAACCAAAGCCTATCTCAAAATGCAAAGGGCGATCATCGCCGAAAAGCTCAGCCGAGGTAACCGGGCCCTCTGTCGGCACAGCGATTTGCGGCAGCAGATTTTCGACCAGCCCTTGTTGGTGGCTGCGCAGGGGTTTGCCAATCGACCGGCCATAGAGCCTGTTGAGCGTGGTCGGGTCGCCTTCTTTAAATGCACTCATGCGGAGAAGCCTAGAAAAGAAAAACCGCCCCAGAGCAAGTGCTCTGAGACGGTTTCTCGCTGTCTAAACGGGTAGAAGACAGTGGACCAAACCAAGATCCAGCAGATTGTTAGGCGGCTTCGACTTCTTCTTGCGGATCGCGCAAAACGTAGCCTCTGCCCCAGACAGTCTCGATATAGTTTTCACCTTCGCAGGCATGGCTCAATTTCTTGCGCAGCTTGCAGATGAAAACGTCAATGATCTTTAGCTCAGGTTCGTCCATGCCCCCATAAAGGTGGTTTAGGAACATTTCCTTAGTTAGCGTCGTGCCTTTGCGCAGAGACAATAGCTCTAGCATGGCATATTCTTTACCGGTGAGGTGAACACGGGCGCTGTCGACTTCAACAGTCTTAGCATCGAGGTTCACAGCCAATTTGCCTGTGCGAATAACCGATTGGCTATGGCCCTTAGAGCGGCGCACAACAGCATGGATACGGGCAACCAGTTCTTCACGATGGAAGGGCTTGGTCACATAATCATCTGCGCCAAAACCAAAGCTGCGAATTTTGCTGTCCATTTCGGCGATGCCCGAGAGGATCAGCACTGGCGTTTGCACCTTGGCAACGCGCAGTTTCTTCAAGACGTCATAGCCGTGCATATCCGGCAGGTTGAGATCGAGAAGGATAATATCGTAATCATAGAGCTTACCGAGGTCCAATCCCTCTTCGCCCAAATCAGTCGCATAGACGTTAAAGCCTTCAGTGGTCAGCATCAGCTCAATTGCTTTTGCTGTTGTTGGCTCATCTTCAATTAGCAATACGCGCATTTGGTCCGGCCCCTTGCCCCGACAGTGGAAGCGTCACACTGATTTGCATGACGCGTTTGATTAACCCCAACAGGTCTGAACGGAAAAGGTTAACGTGGGGTAAAAATAGCGTAAGAATGTTTACCTTTGCTGAGCGACGCCTCCGTGGTGGAGGTTTAATCTCTTAACATCGTCCTTAATGCAAAAGTTTAAATCTTACAAAGCATTGAGCTTTTTGGCCCGCCTTCTTTGAGCGCTCGACCCTATGCCAGCCGCTTCGCGATATTTGGCAACGGTGCGCCGCGCCAGATCGAAACCCTCTTCTTTCAACAGATCAACCAGTTTTTGATCGGATAGCACCTTCTTAGGGTCTTCTGCATCGGTCAGCGCTTTGATCCGAGCCTTTATCGCTTCTGAGCTAGCGCCTTCGCCATCGGAGGCTGCAACGCCTGAGGAAAAGAAGTATTTCAATTCAAAAGTTCCGCGCGGGCAGGCGAGGAATTTGTTGCTGGTGACCCGGCTAACCGTGCTTTCATGCATTTCAATGGCGTCAGCCACTTCGCGCAAGATGAGCGGCTTCATCGCAGTCACGCCCTCGCGGAAGAAACCGGCTTGGCGCTTCACAATCTCAGCAGCCACTTTAAGAATGGTCTTTTGGCGTTGATCAAGCGCTCGGATCAGCCAATTGGCATCGGTCAGATGTTCCTTCAGCCACGACCGGCTTTCCTTATCGTCGCATCCTTCGCGCAATTCGACATAATATTCGCGATTGACGACGAGGCGCGGCAGGCTGTCTTCATTGAGGCGAATATCCCAGGCCCCGTCCTTACCCCCTGTTGTGTTGCGGGTAATAAGGACATCCGGAACAATTGCGGCCTCTGGCGCATCTCCAAAGGCAAAGCCGGGCTTGGGGTCATAATTGCGCAATTCAGCCAGCATATCGGCAAAGTCGTCTTCATCGACCTGACACATCCGCTTAAGCCGAGCGACTTCGCCCGCGCCAAGCAAATCCAGATTGTCGATCAGCCGCGCCATCGCTGGATCATAGCGATTAACCTCTTTGGCTTGCAGCATCAGGCATTCGCTCAAGGATCGTGCACCAACACCTGTGGGGTCGAGCGATTGGACGAGCAGCAAAGCATCCTCGATCTCATCTTCTAATACGCCCAGATCCTGCGCAAGCTGGCGCATGTCGGCTGTAAAATATCCAGCCTCATCAAGCTCGCCGATAATCCGCATGGCAATGATGGCTTCTTTGGGACCATAGGAGGCAGCGCCCACTTGGTCTTCCAAATGCTGTGCTAGTGTGACGCCAGAGCCAGCGTGATTTTCAAGATCGGGATAGCCATCATCCCCGCCTGAACTGCCTGATCCTGCAGCTCCGCCAGAATTGGCAGCTTGGCCCCAATCAGCATCACCCGGTGCCTTTTCGGGGTCGAGCGCATTTGATCCAATATCGAGGGGATTGTCGGCTTCTGTCGGTTGATCAGCGCTATCTGCCGCGCTTTCAGCAGCATCGGAAGCGCCGCGTTCTTGCATAAGAGCATCGGCTTCGCGTTCTTCCGGCGCAGCGGCGGCTTCTGTATTGCCATCAGTGGGCGCGGCATCATCTTGGCGCACTTCGCCCATTTCGAGCAAAGGGTTGGCGTCAAGCGCTGCTGCGACATGGGCTTCAAGCTCTAGGTTTGATGCCGCGAGCAAGCGGATTGCTTGCTGCAATTGCGGCGTCATCACCAGCGATTGGGACTGCCTTAGGTCTAATCTTGGCCCAAGTGCCATAGGCTAGGATTTTCCGGCTTTTCGACTGGATCGCCAGCGCACCCGATCCGCTTGGCGCTTTGCACCCAGCCTCATAAGGTAAAGCCTTCGCCCAAATAGAGCCGCTTCACATTCTCATCGGCAACCAAGGCTTGGGGCGTGCCTGCAAACAGCACTTGCCCGCCATAAATGATGCAAGCCCTATCGACGATCTCCAAAGTCTCGCGCACATTGTGATCGGTAATCAGAACGCCAATGCCGCGCGTCTTCAAATCCTTCACAAGGTCGCGAATGTCGCTGATCGACAAAGGATCAATCCCTGCAAACGGCTCATCAAGCAGCATGATCGAAGGCTTGGCCGCCAAGGCGCGGGCAATTTCGCAGCGCCGCCGCTCACCACCCGATAGCGCCATAGCTGGGCTGTCGCGCAGCCCGTTGAGGCCAAATTCATCGAGCAGACGGTCCAGTTCGCGCGCCCTTGTGTCGCCATCCGGCTCAACCATCTCGAGCACGGAATTGATGTTCTGCTCAACCGTCATGCCGCGAAAAATACTGGTTTCCTGAGGCAGATACCCAAGGCCAAGGATCGCGCGGCGATACATCGGCAGCTTGGTCACATCCTCGCCATCCATCAAAATCCGGCCAGCATCGGGGCGCACTAGGCCCATGATCGAATAAAAGCAGGTCGTCTTGCCAGCGCCATTGGGACCAAGCAGGCCGAGCACTTCGCCTTTGCCCACGCTGAGCGAAATATCGGTCAGCACCGCTCTTTTGTCATAGCTTTTGGCGATTGAGACGACTTCCAAACCGCCCTGCGGGATCGGCGGGGAGGCATCATGCACTTCTGCCTCGGACTGAGACGCGTCATTTGCCAATTTGGTCGGATCAAGATCAGCCATAATATGCAGGGCATAGCACTCTAAACGGCGCTGGAAACCCCCGATTGTCGCCAATGTTAAGCTTTTGGCAGGCTTTGTGCATGGCAAAGCGATATTCAGCCGCGCCCCGCGGCATGCATCGCTGCGATGACTAGGCTGCTATTCCTTGAACTTTGTCCGCATACTGTCTCGCCACGGAACGGCCACGCAATCCCACGCTTGCCACGGGGCATTTTATTTGAAATAAGTGCAATCGGGGATGCAAAAAGTGGGAGAGGCAGAGCGATGACAAAGGCAATGAAGACCGAGGCGCTTAGTAATCGGTATCAGCGTTCATCGGATGCTTTATCAGGTTCCGGCTATCAGATTGAGCGGCTGCATGATTGGCGCCGCAAGATGAGCGACAATGTTGCTCTTGCCCTGATCACTTACACAGGCCTGCATATCTTCGCTACCGTTGGCGCGATCAAGCAGACCGGCTTTAAATCGCTCGCATTGCTGGCATTGGTTGTGCTTGTCGCTGGCATCATTCCAGCCTGCCGTTGGTTCGAAAAACGGTGGAGCGGCCTGTCGGACGAACAAGCGGCTGATATGGCGCTCGCAGGCGATTTCCGCCGCGATCAAGTCGCGCTTTGGGTGCTGGCTTTGGGCCTACCATCCCTGCTGACAGCGATCTTCACAGCAATCGCCTGATTGCAACTATAGCGCGAGCATTCTAACCCCTGCGGGAGTAACCTCAGGGCCGGAGTGCAGCACCTCATGATCAATCAAGAAACCGCGCTCGCGCGCTGCCAAGATTTGGTGGATATTGCGCGCAAACTTGGCGCGGATGCGGCCGATGCCGTGGCCAGCGCAGAATCGGCTGAAAGCGTGAGTGTGCGCTTGGGCGCGCTTGAAGATGTCGAGCGATCAGAAGGCGAATCGATTGGCCTCAGAGTGTTCGTTGGCAACCGTTCGGCCTCTATCCAAACCAGCGATTTTTCGCGCAGCTCGTTTCAAACGCTTGCCGAACGCGCGATTGATATGGCCCGCCTTGCTCCTGAAGACCCCTTTGCTGGGCTAGCCCCTGAAGACAAGCTCTATAGCGGCGCTGACATAGACCTCGATCTGTTCGATGCTGCGGAACCTAGCCCGCATGATTTGCGCGAGGCGGCCTTGGCAGCAGAAGATGCAGCGCGCAGCGTTGACGGCGTGACCAATTCCAATGGCGGCGGCGCAAGCTTTGGGCAGGGTGTGGCAGGGCTTGTCACCTCGCACGGTTTTGCGCGCGGCTTTGCCTCTACCACCCATGGTATCTCGGCCAGCGTCGTTGCAGGCGAAGGGGCGGGCATGGAAACCGACTACGAATATCGCACTGCGCGCCACCACGAAGATTTGGCCGATCCGCAATGGATTGGCGAAGAAGCGGGCAAGCGCACTGTCGCGCGATTGGGCGCAGGATCGCTCGCGAGCAAGCCCATGCCTGTCGTTTTTGATCCGCGCATTGGGGCAGGCCTGATCGGCCATTTGCTTGGCGCCATGTCGGGGACATCTGCGGCGCGCAAATCAACTTTTTTGCTGGGCAAAGAGGATGATGCTTTGTTCGATAGCGCGGTGAAAGTGATGGAAGACCCGCTGCAATTGCGCGGGGCAAATTCGCGCCCCTTCGATGCTGAAGGTATTGAATGCGTCGAACGCGCTCTCGTTGAAAATGGCCGCATGTTCGGCTGGATGACCAATGCGGCGGCGGCTCGGCAGTTGGATTTGCCGCTGACAGGTCATGCAGCGCGCGGCGGCGGCGGCGCGCCCGGTGTTGCGCCCAGCAATGTCTATCTTGCAGCAGGCTCTGTCAGCCCGGCCGAGCTGATGGCTGACATTGAAGAAGGGCTTTATGTCACCGATGTCTCTGGCCAAGGGGTCAATCTTGTGACCGGCGATTACAGCCGCGGAGCCTTTGGCTTTAAGATCGAGCGCGGCGAAGTAACCAGCCCTGTGTCCGAAATCACCATCGCTGGCAATCTCGCTGAAATGTTCAAGGCGCTCAC
>CAZTFZ010000113.1:0-6092 GCA_964613105.1 uncultured Porphyrobacter sp.
GCAAAACCAGTGCAGTTCTATTATCACTACCTTGCCGCAAGCACCATTTTGCTCGCCGCATTGGCGCTTATGCTGGATGCACTTTGGCGCTATGGAGAGCGGCAGGAGGATGCTGCAAAAGCGTCCCTCGCCAAGTTCTGCGCGCTTGCCCCGATCATCGCCAGCCTGATGGTGTTCGTCTATTTCTATCCGATCCTAAGCGCTGCCAGCCTGCCCGATGAAATGGCGTTTTTAACCTGGATTTGGCTGGATAGCTGGCTGTGATTGCCGCCCAAATCGTAGCGCTTCGGCGCTAAAAACGGCGCTCTAAAATCGGCCCCAGACAAAGCGGTTCGACAGAGCGTAATTCCACACCGAACCGATGATAATGCCCACCAAAGCGGCCAGAACTTCAGGAACCCCGCGCTCATGCACAGCGGTCGCGACTGCCACATTGGCGAAGGCCCCGACACTGCATGCCGCGATAAAGCTGAGCCAACCCAGCAAAAGCTTATCCGGCTGAACCAAGCGCCTGTCGCGATAGGTGAGGAAATTGTTGAGCCAGAAATTGAAGCTCATCGCGCCAAATGTCGCGAGCCCTTGCGCCAGAGTAAAGCCTGCCCCGCCCAGCCATAAAAAGGCATAGAGCAGTGCCATATGCACTGCGACGCCAGCTGCGCCAACAGTGCCAAACATGGCAAAGCGCGTGGGGATGAGCCGCCCGAAGCTCTTATCATAAAGCCCCGCGAGAAAATCAAAGGCAATTGCCCGGTCAAGTTTTGACACGCCTGCGCGGCGCGCGGCAAATTGCATTGGGAAGTCTTTGACCCGCAAAGGCGCATTCGAAGTTGCAAGAATATCAAGCAGGATTTTAAACCCTATCGCCGACAGCCTTGGAGCAAGATCGCGAGCGGTTTGCGTTCGCAACAGGAAAAAACCGCTCATCGGATCGGACAGTTCAACGCCTGTCAAACGGCGCGCCAATCCATTGGCAAAGCCTGAGAGTTTCTCGCGCTCAGGCTCGCCCCAATCATCGGTGCTAGCGCCCTTGGCAAAGCGGCTGGCGACCGCCACATCCGCCTCGCCCGCCCGCACGCAATCGAGCATTGGCGCAAGCAAGGCTGGGTCGTGCTGGTGGTCTGCATCCATGACCGCGCTGAACGGAGCAGCAGTGGCGCAAAGCCCCTCTATCGCCGCGCTAGACAGCCCATGCCTACCGATCCGCTGGATGACCCGAAGCCGCCTATCGCTGAGCGCAAGACGGCGCGCCTCATCGGCTGTGCCATCGGCAGAATTGTCGTCAATAACGAGCACTTCCCAGCCCGCTGGCCCAAGCGCTGCTTCAATCCGGTCGACCAATGGCGCAAGATTATCACGCTCGTTGAGCGTTGGCAGGATGATCGCAAGAGTAAGCTGGGTTTCGTCCATCTGCTCTTGCGTTTCCCTTATTTCCTAATGACTTGACCCTGCCTATAGCCGCGCAAGCACCGCATCGCCAATGTCTTTGGTCATGGCTGTCCCACCAAGGTCAAAACCAAGGACGCCATCGCCAAGCGCGCGCTCGACCGCTGCCTCAACGCGTTTAGCCTCTGCCTCAAGCCCCAAGGAATGGCGCAAGAGCATGGCGAGCGAGAGGATCGCCGCCATCGGATTGGCTTTTCCTTGGCCCGCAATATCGGGAGCGCTGCCATGGATCGGCTCATAAAGGCCAAAAGTGCCAAAGTCGGTCTGCCGCTCGCCCAAGGATGCGCTGGGCAATAGGCCGATAGAGCCAACCACTGCGCTCGCCTGATCGGAGAGAATATCGCCGAACAAATTGCCGGTCAAAATCACGTCGAATTGCGAAGGCTCTCGCACCATCTGCATCGCGGCATTGTCGACATAGAGATGCTCTAACGTGACATCGGGATAGGCTTTGGCGACTTCGAGCACGGTTTCGCGCCAGATGCGGCTGGTTTCAAGCACATTGGCCTTGTCCACGCTGGTTACATGATTGCGGCGTTTTTGGGCCGCTCTAAAGGCGCTGTGAGCGATCCGTTCGACTTCGCTCGTGGCATAGGACATGATGTCAAAGCCTTCGCGCTCGCCAGCGTCATTGGTGCGCTCGCCTTTGTCGCCGAAATACACATCGCCATTCAATTCGCGCAGCACAAGCAGGTCAATCGCGCCAGCAAGTTCAGGCTTAAGCGGAGAGAGATGCTCCAAGCCTGTCCAGCCAGATGCGGGCCGCAAATTGGCAAACAAGCCCAGCTCCTTGCGAAGGCCCAAGACCGCCTGTTCGGGCCGCAAATGCCGCTCCAGCGTGTCGCAAGATGGATCGCCCACTGCGCCAAACAGCACAGCATCGGCTTCTCGCGTCATAGCCAGCGTTTCTTGCGGCAGAGGATGGCCGTGATTGCGGTAAGCGACTGCACCCACATCGCCAGAAAACAAGGTCAGACCCGGCAGCCCAAGCGCATCGAGCACTCGCAATGCTTCGCCTGTCACCTCTGGGCCAATGCCGTCGCCGGCCAAAATTGCAATTTTCATGAAACCATCTTCCCTAGCCGCTCTCTTAGCGCTTTGCGGGCAGCCATAACATCCGCTCTGTTTCCGGCAATAAGATAGGTCGCAATGGGCCGCTCTAACCGGTCGAGAATGTCTAGCGCTTGCCCAAGGCCATCTATCGCAGGGGGCGCAGCATCGCCGCCATAACCCATTTCGCGCAGCATTAGCATTTCAAAACTGGCCAGGGCCCCTGCCCATCCGCGCGCAGATGGTGCCCCGCAAATTGCATTAAGCAAGGCCTCTAACGCGCTGTATATGCTGGGATATGCGCTGCGTTCGGGCAATGTGCTGGCGCACAGTGCTGTGACCCAAGCAATAGCAGCAGCGGGCAAAGGCTCGGTCAGCCAAGGCCCACGGCTCTGCACCAATTCAAGCTTAGCAAAGGGCAATTGGCTTTCAGAACGGCTGCGAATATCGGCTGCGACCATATTTCCCGGAATGCAAATGGGACGCAATTGCCGCCCTCTGCCGCCCGCAATATAGGCAGCGATAAGTCCATTGTGCTCGGTGAGCATCCGAGCGATCACAGCCGTCTCGCCATGCAGGCGAGCGCTTAGGAAGATTGCGGGTGCGCGCAATTGCATGAGCGCTAACCCTTCAGCCTATTTTTTCTTAGGTAGCTTAGCTTCCAAAGCGTCGATGCGATCAGCCAATATCTCGCTGTCTTCGCGGGCCTTGGCAGCCATGGCTTTCACCACATCAAACTCTTCGCGGCTAACGAAATCCATGCCGCCAAACGCTTCCTTGGCGCGTTCGCGGGCAGTCTCGCGCGCTTCGCGGCTCATGCCAGCAAAAGTGCCCGCCGCGGCGTTGGCGAGCTTCACGAAATCAGCGATAAGAGGGTTTTGGCTTTGCATGATTGCTATGTGGGGCGAGACCCCTCTTTTGTCTAGGGGGCACAAGCCAAAGCTGTGCGCCGACCCTATTCGCCAATCCGCCTATTCGCCAATCCGGACGCGCTCGACCGCATCCGGTCCTGATGCTGCATTCACGCCGCCATCGGGATTTTCCTCAATAAAGGCGTAATTGAGCACCCCTGCAAAGACGAGCCAGCAAAGATAAGGCAGCAGCAGCAAGGCCGCCGATCGCCTAACCCGCCAGAACAGAGCAATCACTGCGAGCAGCGTGACAATCGCCGCCACAAGAACGCCCAAAGCCATGGTCATTTCCTGCATTCCGAAGAAAACGGGCGTCCAAGCCAAGTTGAAAAGGAAATGCAGCGCAAATAGGCTCAGCGCCACCGCTCTACCGCGAGCGCCCCAAGCCGACGCGATCAAAGCGACCGACAAGCCCATCATAATGTAAAGAACCGTCCAGACGATCCCGAACCACATAGGCGGCGGGAAGATTGCTGGCTTAGTAAGACCGCGGAACCAATTTGTGTCGGGGCTGCCGCCCAATTGGCCCGCCAAAAAGCCCAGCAAAACGATGAGCGGGACGCAGAAAAGCGCCCAACGGATAAAGCTTGCCCGAAGCTGGCCGCGCGATGCCAACAGTGTCATTCAGATTTCCGATACGTCATGTAAGTGAGAATTGCCCGATTCGTTCGCAGGCAATCTTGGCGAGCGGATCGGCTTGTTGCAATGCGCACAGCCCTATATTTAGGGGTTTCGCGCAGGTTTTGCCCCCAAAGCGGGTAATTTGCGCAAATTTTGAACGTTTGGCCTAATCCGGCAAATTTACTTAAGCAGCACGAGTTCCTCGGCCATGGTCGGGTGGATGGCGGTGGTGGCGTCGAAATCGTCCTTGGTCAGACCCGCCTTCACAGCGACTGCGGCGGCCTGCATCACCTCGGCGGATTCAGGCCCGATCATATGCACGCCGACAACTTGGCCCGATTTCCCATCGCAAATCATCTTGTAGAACCCGCGCTCTGGCCGGTCGGAGAAGATGTTTTTCATCGGCCTGAAATCGGAAGTGTAGACAGCGACTTCTGTCAGCTGCTCGCGCGCCTCATCCTCTGTCATGCCAACAGCGGCAATCGATGGCTGCGAGAACACGGCTGTTGGAATGGTCGAATGGTCGATGAAGCGTTTGTTGCCGCCAAACACCGTATCGGCAAAGGCGTGGCCCTCGCGAATGGCAACGGGCGTCAATTGAACGCGGTCTGTCACATCGCCCACGGCATAGATGCTGGGGCAGCTCGTTTGGCTGTAGGCATCAACTGGGATTTCGCCCTTTGCGCCAAGCGTAATGCCAGCGCTCTCAAGGCCAAGACCCGCAGTGTTGGGCGCGCGTCCGGTTGCGACCAGAACCTGATCGGCCTCTATCGCCTTGCCATTGGATAGAGCGACGACAAGCGAGCCATCAGCGGCTTTGCTCACGCTTTTAATCTGAGCGCCCATTTGCAGATCCATGCCGCGCGCTTCCATAATTGGTGGCAAGCGCTTCACCACATCTTGCTCATAAGTGCGCAGGATCGTGTCAGAGCGATTGACCAAGGTCACTTGGCTGCCCAGCGCGTTGAACACGCCAGCAAATTCCACCGCAATATAGCCGCCACCCATCACCACCAACCGCTTTGGCTGCTCGGGCAAATGGAAGATTTCATTGGAGCTAATGCAATGCTCATTGCCCTCAAATTCGGGCATGACGGGCCAGCCGCCCACCGCAATCAAAATATTGGCAGCGGTGATCGTTTTGCCAGAGGCAAGCTTGACCGAATTTGGCCCTGTCACAACCGCGCGTTCGGCAAAGCTTTCAACGCCTGCCCCGCCCAAGGTTTCGCCATATAGCCCCTCTAGCCGGTCGACATCAGCGTTCACAAAATCGCGCAAATGCGCCCAGTCAAACTCCATATTGCCGAGCGTCCAGCCCTTATGCTTGGCATGGGTCAAATCATCGGCAAACATGGAGGCATAGACGAGCAGCTTCTTGGGAACACAGCCGCGAATGACGCAGGTTCCGCCAAAGCGGTGTTCCTCTGCAATCGCGACCTTTGCGCCATACTCTCCGCCCGCAATACGCGCAGCGCGCACGCCGCCAGAGCCCGCTCCAATCGTGAAGAGGTCATAGTCAAATTGATCTGCCATTAGCGGGTTCCTTATTGGGATGCGTAGCTAATGGCAGATATGGTCAGTTTTGGGAGTTAAGACAAGCCGTGTATTCTCGCAGACATGCCCCAGCTATGCGCCAACCTATGCTCAGGCCTGCTCGATTTGCCCCAATTGCGCGACCGCAAGCGCGGGTCAGCGACGGCCCTGCCCTCCTGAACGGTTTCCGCCGCCAGAACGGCGTTGTGGCCTATCACCACCACCGCCTGAACGATTAGGCCCCCCTGAGCGATTCGGCCCGCCTGAGCGATTTGGCCCGCCGTTGGAGCGACCTTGAGGCCTGCCTCCACCACCGGAACGATCATCGCGCGAGCGTCTATCCCGCTCGCCACCACGATTGGGGCGGTTGTCGCGCTGTGGACGGTCATCACGCGAACGGTTGTCGCGCTGTGGGCGATCATCTCTCGAACGATTATCACGCTGCGGGCGATCATCTCTCGAACGATTGTCGCGCGAGCGTCTATCCCGCTCGCCTCCACGATTGGGGCGGTCGTCACGCGAGCGGTTATCGCG
>CAZTFZ010000114.1:0-2239 GCA_964613105.1 uncultured Porphyrobacter sp.
TGGGCGGCATAGCCATCGAACAATGCGCGCGCGATGGATGCGATTTTCGCCTCGCGATTGCGCCTAGTTCCCTGACCCGTCACATAGATCGCCACAGCAATAGCCCGACCGTCATTGGTTTCGATAATCCCAATATCGCTTGAGGTGTTGCTGAGTGAGCCGGTCTTATGGAGCACGGCAACGCTTTCTGGCAGGTGATAGCGAATGCGGCGTTTGCCAGTGCGGGTGCGGCTCATCGCAGACAGGATCACGCGGCGGCTTTCCGCGCTGAGATAACGGCCTTGGTAAAGGCCTGTCAGCAAATCGACCATGGCTTGCGGTGTCGCGCTATCGCGGTTGTCGATATAGCTTGCTGGATCAAATTCGCCATCATCACGGACCAGGGTTGCAATGTCGCGGTCTAGGCTAAATTCGGCAATACCATTGCGGCGCATCCAATCGTTGACCGCGCTAGGGCCGCCAACAACGCGCAGCAGAGCGTCGGTTGCTGGATTGCTGGATCGAGTGATCATGATCTCGATCAAATCGAGCGCCGGCAGATATTGCCCTTCATACACGGGCGCAGCGGCCGAGGAATATTTCGCAGAGCGCCGCGGTATCAGCAGCGGAAACTCGCTGGTCAAGCTCCACCGGCCTTGCTCAACACCTTCGAGGAAGGTCGCGGCCACCGCGATCTTGCTGGTGCTCGCCATGGGAAAGCGTTGGTCGCTCAGCACATTGACAGAGCGGCCATTGGACAAATCAATCGCTGAAACCCCGATGCGGCCCTTCTCTCCGTCTGCGAGCGCTGCAATGCGCTGCTCAAGCGGTGTTTCATAGCTTGCACGATAGGTTTGGGGGGCGCGCCTCTGAGTGCCAAAGGCATTGTCGAACGCAGCCTCGAATTCTATCGTTTGCGCGGCGGCTGGGGCGCTTATCCCAAGCGAAAGACCGATAGAGGTAAGCGCCAGACTTGCGGCGGCGAAGGCGGAATAAAGGGGTTTTAGCTGCATGCCAGTTTTCTAATCCAAATATGGTTGGCAAAATCTTAATGCGGATGGCGGATTCTCACAGATCGGACGCTGAAACAATCGAGCCGCGATGAAATGTGGCACTCAAGCGATGACCTATGGCTGAATTGCTTTTGTTTGGCGCAACTTAGCAGCCATTTTGGGTGCTTTGGCAGCACAATACAGCGCGCCTTGCAGCCTGGCGCGCTCTGAAATGGGCTACTTGCTTTGAGCCATATTGGCTGCGACAAGAAATTATGCAACCAAGCGATAATTCTCCGACTGACCAACATGCATTTCTGCTGGCTGGATTGACCAAAGCGATGGCCCGCGAGGGTTTTGGCGAACCAAGCGCTCTTGCCCGGCTAACCGGCGGCGCCACAATGGAGAGCTGGCGCTTTGAAGCAGGCGGACAGCCTTACGTTTTGCGCCGGGCGCCCAGCTTGGAATTTATCAAGGACCGCCCCTTTGGCCACGACACTGAAGCTGCGATTATTCGCGCGGCCCAAGCCGCTGGTGTTACTGCGCCGGAAGTGGTCACCGAGCTGGAAGAGGCAGATGGGATTGGGTCGGGCTTCATCATGTCGGCGCTTCCCGGCACCCCCAGCCCAAAGGCGATACTTGCGATGGAGGAGCCGTTGCAGATCGTGCGTGCAATGGCAGCCGACCTTGCCAAGATACATGGGTTGAAACGCGCTGATCTGCCCAAAGATGTGCCCGAAATGGACTATCGCGCTGAAATTGCGAAATTCCGCGATCAATTTGAAGAGGCAAGCGGGGACCGTCCGATCATCGCTCTTGGCATAAAATGGCTGGAAGACAATTGTCCTGAGCCGAGCGAACCGGTGCTCAACCATGGCGATTACCGGCTCGGTAATTTTCTGGCTGAGGACGGCAAGCTAACCGGCGTACTCGATTGGGAGCTAGCGCATTTTGGCGACCGCCATGAAGACTTGGCGTTTGGCTGCATGGCTGTGTGGCGATTTGCGCGATACGATCGGCCTGCATTGGGCCTGGGCAGCCTAGAAGACTATTTTACCGCTTACGAAGAAGCGAGCGGCGTCAAAGTCGATCTCGCTCGCTTCCGCTATTGGACCATTCACCGCACGGTATGGTGGGCGCTTGGTTGCCTGAAATCCGCAAAATTTTGGCGGAGCGGCGAGGACCGGATGCTCGAACGCGTGGTTATCTCTCGGCGGACGTCTGAGCAGGAATTGGACCTGCTGATGCTGCTCGAAGAAGATGCTCCG
>CAZTFZ010000114.1:2339-6089 GCA_964613105.1 uncultured Porphyrobacter sp.
CATAAATGGACTTCGCAATTCCCGAGGATTTGCAGGCTTATTTGGCTGAGCTTGACGCCTTCATAGATGCCGAAATCACCCCGCTTCAGATGCAGGATGACAACAATCGCTTCTTCGATCACCGGCGCGAAGATGCGCGCACCGATTGGGACCGCGAAGGCCTGCCCAACGAGGAATGGGAAGCGCTTCTTCGCGAGGCTACCGCGCGCAGCGACAAAGCGGGCCATTGGCGTTTCTCTGCGCCAAAGAAATATGGCGGCAAGGATGGCAGCAACCTTTGGATGGCGGTGATCCGCGATCATTTTGCTCAGAAGGGGCTTGGCCTCCACAATGATTTGCAGAACGAGCACAGCATTGTCGGTAATTTTCCTTTCGTGGCGATGTTTGAACATTTCGGCACTCAGGCGCAGCAGGATGAGTTTATTCTTGGCGGATTTAACCGCACCCACCGCGCTGCCTTTGGTTTGACCGAGGCAGAGCATGGCTCTGATGCCACCCATATGGGCACAAAGGCTGTCGCTGAAACACGCGGCGGTGTCGCTGGATACCGTATCGATGGCGAGAAAATGTGGATCACAGGCATGCACCATGCCTCGCATTGCGCGGTCTTTGCCCGCACCTCTGGCAAGGCTGGCGATGCGAAAGGGATCAGCTGTTTCCTCGTGCCTAATCCCACAGAAGGTTTGAAGATCGAGGAGTGGCTATGGACGTTCAACATGCCGACCGATCACCCACGGCTGTCGCTCAACAATGTTTGGGTTGAAGAAGGAACAATGCTGGGTAAGGAAGGCGAGGCTTTGGGTATTGCGCAAAGCTTTGTTCACCAGAACCGCATCCGCCAAGCCGCTTCCTCGCTGGGCGCTGCGCAATATTGCGTGGAGGAAAGCGTTAGATACGCGCGGGAGCGTAAGCCTTTTGGGCAAGAGCTGGCGCGCAATCAAGCAATTCAATTCCCATTGGTAGAGCTCGCGACCCAATGCGAAATGCTGCGGATGCTGATTTATAAGACCGCATGGCAGATGGATAATATGGAGCATAAAGAGATCGCCCATACGATTTCTGACAAGGTTTCCATGTGCAATTATTGGGCGAATAGGCTGGTTTGCGAGGCGTCGGATCGGGCGATGCAAACCCATGGCGGGATCGGCTATTCACGCCATAAACCGTTTGAGCATATCTATCGCCACCACCGCCGCTATCGGATTACTGAGGGCGCAGAGGAAATTCAGATGCGCAAGGTTGGCGCTTATCTGTTTGGCTATTTGGGTCCGAAAAAAGGCCAATATGGCTAAGGCACAAAGTCAGCGCTAAGCCTCTTTTCGCGTCAAACCTATGTTGATTGCAGACCGTTGATCGAACTGGCATAGTTATTCGCAGAATCGCCACTGGCTAGGCGCGCTTTCAGCGTGCGACCAAGCGTACTCATTTTGGGGACTGCACAGATATGACCGCTTCAACTTCCGCCGCACTGATCCGCACCTTTGGTGCAACGCTTTTGCTGACCACATCAAGCCTTGCGATGGCGCAGGACGCTCCGATCCTAATCCCGGGCGCTCCGGGCGAAGCGCCGCGTGTGGTCAATGAAGCAGAAGCGATTGCTTTGTCCGACACTCGCTATGCGCCGGGCGATGTTGTCTTCATGCAAGGCATGATGCTGCATCACCAGCAAGCGGTCGAAATGTCGCAGCTTGTTCCTGATCGCACCAACACCCCAGAAGTGGTCACGCTGGCTGCCAAAATCCTTGCAAGCCAATCTGATGAAATCACTTTCATGCGCAATTGGCTCACAACGCGCGGCGAAAAAGCACCCCAAGTTGGAACTGATGCAGAACCCTCGATGCACGCAGGCCATTCGATGCACGCCGGCCATGGAGGAGGCGAATGGGCCAGCCTTCATGAAGCCATGTCGGGCATGGCTAGCCCGCAAGATTTGATGCGGCTTGCGAGCCTTAAAGGCACAGAATTTGACGAGCTGTTTCTGCAATTGATGATTGCCCATCACGATGGCGCGATTGATATGGTCGAGGAACTGCACCGCCAGCCGGGGACAGCCTATGATCCAGAGATGTTCCGCTTTTCCAATGATGTCGTGAGCGATCAAGAGAGCGAGATCGATCAGATGAACTTGATCCTTGCTGGCCTATCGAGCGATCCGCGCGCCAAATTGGCTGCCGGTTTCCGCGATGCTGGCGAAGCGATCAGCAATTTGCGCATGGTTGTCGCTTTGCCAAAGCCTGTTGGCTTTTTCGATCCGGATAACCCCGCACAGCTCCAACCGCTCATTCCTGAAAAGACCAAAGCCGCCGAAGGCTTAGCCGCAGGCGATCCAGCGGTTGCAGCCGATCCGCGCAATCAGGACGAGGAAGAAGGCAAGCCGCAATTTGGCAAGCGCGGTTCTTTGCTGGATTTCGCCAACACCGATATTGCCTTTTCGGGCAATATGCTGGTCGCTGGCAATTATCACGGCTGGAATGCTTATGAATTGGGCGAAGATGGCGCGCCTGAACTGGTTAGCTCTGTCGTATGCCCCGGCGGTCAAGGCGATGTCTCGGTCGTGGGCGATCTGCTTATCATGAGCGTCCAAGGCGCCCGCGCGAGGGTCGATTGCGGCCTTCAGGGTGTGCCGGACCGGATTAGTAAGGAGCGCTTTAGAGGCCTGCGCATCTTCGACATCTCCGACATTCGCGCGCCCATTCAGGTCGGCCAAGTGCAAACCTGCCGTGGCAGCCACACCCATTCCATCGTTAGTTCTGATGACAAACGCATCGTGGTCTACAATTCTGGCACCTCTTACGTGCGCGAAGACAAGGAATTGGCGGGCTGCTTCCAATCGCCCGGCGATACCCGCAGCGCATTGTTCAGCATTGATGTGATCGAAATCCCGGTCGATAATCCTGCGGCTTCCAAGATCATTGATAGCCCGCGCGTCTTTGCCAAGGATGGCCAAATCGCTGGCCTATGGCGCGGCGGCGATCATGGTGACGGCACACAAGACACCCGCCGCACCGATCAATGCCATGACATCACCGTCTTCCCGTCCAAGAACATCGCGGCGGGCGCTTGTTCGGGCAATGGCATTGTGTTTGATATTTCAGACCCGATGAAGCCCGTGCGGATCGACGATGTGACCGATAAAGGCTTTGCCTATTGGCACTCTGCCACTTTCAACAATGACGGCACCAAAGTGCTGTTTACAGATGAATGGGGCGGCGGCGGTCGTCCGCGCTGCCAAGCAGGCGATCCGCGCGATTGGGGCGCCAATGCCATTTACGAACTAGGCGAGGATGGCAAGCTGACTTTCAGCAGCCTCTATAAATTGCCAAGCCCGCAAACAGACAAAGAAAACTGCGTCGCGCATAATGGCTCGATCATCCCAGTGCCTGGGCGCGATATCTTTGTTCAAGCCTGGTATCAGGGCGGGATTAGCGTGATCGACTTTACCGACGCGAAAAAGCCGTTTGAGATCGCTTATTTCGATCGCGGACCGGTCGATAAAGACCAGCTTATCACTGGCGGCTATTGGTCAGCCTATTGGTACAATGGCCGTATCTACGCGAGCGAGATTACCCGCGGATTGGATGTTTTTGCGCTTGAGCCAAGCGAGTTTTTGACCGCTGCTGAAATTGCAGCAGCTGAGGCGGCTCAATATGAAGGCGGCGTGTTCAACCCGCAAACGCAGACGCAAGTGACTTGGCCCGATGACGTTGTGGCAAGAGCGGTCGAAAGCCGAAAAGGCGGGTAGCGGCCTAG